>JANNBU010000100.1:0-12645 GCA_031385805.1 Ferruginibacter sp. | reverse complement strand
TATTCATTACATCACTAAATTCCGGGAGCAACGGAAACTGTTATTATATCGGTAACGATCATGAAGCTGTATTGATAGATGCAGGTATATCCTGCAGTGAAACGGAAAAGCGTATGCGGCTCCTCGGATTATCCATGGATAAAGTAAAAGCGATCTTTATTTCACATGAACATACAGATCATATAAAGTCTGTTGATTCACTTGCAGCAAAATATAACCTCACCGTTCACATCACTGATAATACTTTACAAAAATCCAAAATAAGATTTAGAAAAAAACTTACCCGGAATTTTGTTCCCTATGAACCGGTATTTATTGGTGAACTTAGTATAACTGCTTTCCCGAAATTTCATGATGCAATAGACCCTCATAGTTTTATCATCAGCTATCATAATACAACCGTGGGTGTATTTACCGATATCGGCGCTTCCTGCAAACACCTCGTAAAACATTTTAGTAAATGCCACGCTGCATTCTTAGAAGCAAATTATGATGAAACTTTACTGGAGAACGGGAGGTATCCGCTTTATCTTAAGAACAGGATACGTGGTGGGCATGGCCATTTATCAAATACCCAGGCGCTGGAAATATTTACAAAGCACAGGCCACCGTTCATGTCGCATTTATTGCTCTCTCATTTATCCAAAGACAATAATGATCCCGGGCTTGTAAAAAAAATATTTGATGAACATGCAGCAGGAACAGAAATTATCATTGCATCAAGGTATGAACAGACAAATGTTTATACTATCGGAAATAAAGACGCTAGCAGCCCGGTCAATATAAAAAAATAAATACGGGTGAAGACAAAACAATTAAGTTTATTTTAAATCGCAAAAAAGAGATGACATCTTTTCTCAATGCAAAGACTTCAAAACTCAGAAAGATGTCATCTCTTTTGCCAAAAAAAACGTCCAGCGAATATTGCTGAACGTCATTGTCCAAAAAACCCCCGTTTTTTGCTGGTATTTGATCCTGGCTTTAAATATTGCCGGGCAAAACCGAGTAACCATCTTCAATACTAAAAAATTTCTGAACGATAAGTATTAATTTTTTCATGATAATAATTTTTATAGATTTAGGAAATGTGTTTTTGTAAATTCTTATTTTAAATATTGCCGGGTAAAACCGAGTAACCGTCTTCAACACTAAAGAATTCCTGAATGATAAGTATTAATTTTTTCATGGTAATAATTTTATAAGGTTAAGTAATGTGTATCTATGACTGAGTGTTATTAGAAAAATTTAAAAGGCGGTTATTAAAAATTTGTTAATGAAAAGATGGAATCCTGGCCAGGAGAGATGACATCTTTTCTCAATGCGAATACTTCAAAGCTAAAAAAGATGTCATCTCAGTTATATAAATAAACAATATGAAAGTTGCCATTACCGGGGCTTCCGGCCATCTCGGCGCTGCATTGCTACAGGAACTCTGCAAGAGAAATATTCGGGTGAAAGCCTTGATAAGAGATGATGATACCCGTTCCTGCACCGGTTTACCGGTTGAAATTGTAAAAGGTGATCTTCTGCATCCCGGCGTATTGGGTTCTTTGATGCAGGATTGCGATATCGTTATTCATTGTGCGGCATTGATATCTGTAAATGGTGATCCCAACGGGCTTGTACAGCTTACCAATGTAGAAGGAACAAGATCGGTTATTGAAAATGCTTTACTGGCAGGAATAAAAAGATGCATTCATATCAGTTCCATCCATGCCTTTCAACAAAAACCTTCATTGGAAATACTTGATGAGAACCGTGAACCAATTGATGAAAAGGGATTTGCTTATGAACGTTCAAAATTAGCCGGCCAGCAAATTGCGCTTGAAGCAAATAAGAAAGGAATGGAAGTGTTGGTTATACACCCTACTTCTATCGTAGGGCCTTATGATTATAAACCGTCGCTGGTGGGAAAAGTGCTGATCGACATGTATTCAGGAAATTTGCCTTTTATTTTCAATGGCGGATTTGATTTTTGCGATTGCAGGGATGTTGCCAATGCCATAGTAAACAGTATTACCATGGGCCGCCCCGGTGAAGCATACCTGCTTGGCGGGAAATGGCATAGCCTGAAACAATTTGCAGGGATACTGGCAAAATGTTCCCGTAAAAAAATAAATATCATGGCACTCCCTGCTTTTGCAGCAAATGCAGGCTTACCTATTGTAAAATTACTGGCATCACTTCAAAAGAAAGAACCGCTGTATACTGTAGAAGCATTGGATGCATTGTTTAACGGCAACCGCTGTATCAGCAGCGCAAAAGCAATGAATGAACTGAATTATTCTATTCGCCCATTTGAGGAAACCATTGCCGAGACATTCAATTGGTTTAAGAATAAAAGTTATCTTTAAAAAGCCGCCGCAGAGATGACATCTTTTTTAGCTTTGAAGCATTCGGCGTGAGAAAAGATGTCATCTCTTCTGCTAACCTTAAAATTCTTTTTACTGTTTCATGCTCATTTCATTTTCAGCTTATAAAACGATCATTTTTATATGGATAGCGATCGCTGTTTGTATCTTCTTTTTATTGAGGCGTATCAATGCGCCTTATGGAAGGCATGTATCAGGTAACTGGGGACCACTGATAGATAATCATCTTGGGTGGTTGCTGATGGAGCTTCCGGCATTGGTCATCATGGGATATTTTTTTATTAGAAGCCTGCAACCGGGGTTATTGATCGTTGCAGTAATGATCGGGCTATACTGTCTTCATTATTTTAACCGTACCATCATTTTCCCGTTTCGTTTACACACCAAAGGAAAAAAAATACCCTTACTTATTGTTGCATCAGGCGTATTTTTTAACCTGGCCAACACTTTTTTCCTTGGATATTATTTTACACATTTTGTAAGCCATGATAATACCTGGTTAACCGATGGGCGGTTTATTGCAGGGATCATTTTATTCTTTACCGGTTTATTGATCAACTGGAAAGCAGATGACATACTTATTCATTTGCGTAAGCCCGATGAAACACATTACATAGTACCAAAGGGTTGGTTATTTGAATTGGTGAGTTGCCCCAATATGTTGGGCGAACTGATAGAATGGGGAGGATTTGCCCTGCTTTGCTGGAACCTTCCTGCGCTTACCTTTTTTATATGGTCAGCTGCCAACCTGATACCACGGGCGATGGCCCATCACCAGTGGTATAAAAATAAATTTCCGGATTACCCGTATAAACGGAAGGCTATTGTGCCTTTTGTAGTTTAATTGGATATTGATAATTGAGCATTGGATATTGAATATTTCAAAAATTCTCTTAAGAAAAATATTCAATACCCAACAATCAATGCTCAATGATAACCTGGTTATAATTTAAAAACCACCCCTGCCTGCAGGTGAGTTATATCATAACCAGCTTCCACATTTACACCGAAACTCCGGGTAAAAAAATAAGATGCCCCTACAAAACCGCCGAATACCGGTATCACATCATCATTTTCATAATATTTCTGTGAGTTATTGTAGTCATAATAATCATAATGATGAAAACCTGCCCCTGCCGAAACACCGGCATAGGTATCCAGGCCTGAAACTTTCCATCCATAATGCCAGGCTGACCTTCCTGCAATTACAATTGTACGGGATCTGAAATCATTGTATTTCTTGCTGTTACCATTGGAGAACGTACCCCCTACTTCAGCGCCAAGAGAAACAACACCCGGGCCTGCCTGCCATATCCCAAACTCCAGTGCCGCCTTGGTACCAAATCCATTGCCGGAATTGTAATACCTGTAATCTCCTTTGTAATCAGCGCCTATCCCTACTCCAAGGTTAACAGTTACACTGCCCTTTCTGAATGGGGTTACCTGGCCTTTCTTTTGTGCATTTGAAACTACAGTTGTTCCAAGAATACAGCATAAAATAATTGCTGCGATATAGTTTTGTCTTTTCATAAAGACCGTTTTACAAATATTATACCAAGTCAATTAACAAAGCTTTTGCAAGTGTTGTTTTTAAATTTTCTTAACATTTTATTTTAACTTCATCATTATCAAAAAAAGCAGCGCCCGCCCCATTTACCGGGCTGTACAATAAGAGATCATTTTATGAACATCGATCCCATACATATTTCTAAATTAAGTTTATCAGATCTTGACGAATTGAGAAAATTGTCGGGTGAAACTTTTTATGAATCTTTCAGGGAAGCAAATACTGAGGAAAATATGCAACAGTACATGGGCGATTTCTTTTCAACAGAAAAATTAGCTGCCGAGATCAGCGATCCTGATTCTGAATTTTACTTTGCCATATCAAATGGAATGGCGGTTGGTTACCTGAAAATAAATTTTGGAAAATCCCAAACAGAATTGCAGCATAATAAAGGCCTGGAAATAGAACGCATTTATGTAAAAGGATCCATGCAGGGGAAAAAGATCGGGCAACTGTTATTTGACAAAGCTATGCAGGTTGCCAGGAAAAAGGATGTTGATTATTTATGGCTTGGTGTTTGGGAAAAAAATCCCGGGGCAATCAAATTCTATGAAAGGAACGGGTTGATAAAATTTGCAAGTCATTCATTTCGACTGGGGGATGACCTGCAAACAGATATTATGATGAAGGTTGAGCTGAAATAACGATGCTGGATGCTGGATGCTGGATACAAGATACTGGATACTGGTAGGTAACTTCACACTTTATTGCTAACTTTTCGCTATGGCTGCTAATTGATCTATCTGATATACTCCAAACTTGTAAATAAAATAATTATGAAAAAGATAATTTTTTGCATAACGCTCTTCGCATTCTTTTCATGTGAGTTTCATGATAAAGTGGTTAAACAATTGCATGGTAAAAATGAGGATCCCTACAAAGAAGTACAAACAGGTGGTATAAAAGTTATTGAGATAAATACGCCTAAAGGAAAGTTTAAAGTATGGACAAAAAGGGTGGGTGATAATCCAAAAATAAAATTGCTTTTACTCAATGGCGGGCCAGGTGCTACGCATGAATATTTTGAATGCTTTGAAAGTTTTTTACCGCAGGAGGGAATTGAATTCATTTACTATGATCAATTGGGTTGCGGCAACTCTGATAATCCAAAAGATACCAGCATGTGGGACCTTGCAAGATTTGTTGAAGAAGTGGAACAGGTTCGTACGGCATTGAATCTTACAAAAGATAATTTTTATTTGCTTGGTCATTCCTGGGGCGGAATACTGGCGATGCAGTATGCTTTAAAATACCAGGAAAATTTAAAAGGTCTTATCATCAGCAACATGATGAGCAGTTGTCCCGATTATGGAAAGTATGCACAGGATGTGTTGGCAAAACAATTTGATCCGAAAGTTCTGGATACTATCAGGCAGATAGAAGCGAAGGGCGATTTTGAAAATCCTAAATACATGGAATTACTGATGCCCCATTTTTATGCAAAACATATTTGCAGGATACCATTAGAGCAATGGCCCGAACCTGTTACCCGTTCTTTCGGCAAAATGAACCAGTCATTGTATGTTACGATGCAGGGGCCCAGCGAATTTGGTGTTGGCGGCAACCTAGTCAACTGGAATGTAAAAGCAGAACTTCCGAAAATAAAAACCCCTACCCTTACCATCGGTGGTACACACGATACCATGGATCCTGAACACATGAAATGGATGAGTACACAGGTACAGCATGGAAGATTTTTACTTTGCCCAAATGGAAGCCACATGGATATGTATGATGACCAGCAGCATTATTTTCCGGGGTTGGTACAGTTTATTAGAGATGTTAATGAAGAGCGTTTATGATGTATGATTTGATTAAGTAAGATGTAAAATATGTGAGGTGTAAAGATGTGAGATGTATGATTTGAGATTTATGATGTTGTGGATATCACACGTTGCAGATATTACATCATAAAATCTACATCTTACATCATACATTCTTTATTCGTGGATCAATTTTTTTATACAGAATATCTGCAGTAATGTTGATGAGGATAAAAATACACGCACTGAATAATACAGCACCCATTACAACCGGGTAATCTAATTTTTCAAGTGCATCAACGGTGACCTTACCGATCCCCTTCCAGCCAAAAATATATTCAATAAAGAATGCTCCGGCAAGCAATTCGGCAAACCAACCGGTGATAGCTGTAATGACGGGATTCAACGCATTACGCAATGCATGTTTGAAAATGACAGCGTTTCTGCTCAATCCTTTTGCATAAGCCGTCCTGATATAATCCTGCCCCAGTACATCCAGCATCGAACTCCTGGTAAGTTGTGTGATGATCGCCAGCGGCCTTATACCCAATGTAAATGCTGGAAGGATCAAGTTTGTAAGTTTCAGATATTTTTCGCCGGTTACTTCATCAATTTCAAAGAGGCTACCCGTAAGGTTAAGGCCCGTGTACGGATGCAATATAATTCCAAAAACATAAGCAATGATGATGGCCATAAAAAATGAAGGCGCTGATATGCCGGCAATGCTGCTAAAGATGGCGGTATTGTCTATCCAGGTATCTTTTTTTACGGCGGCAATTACTCCGAGGAAAATTCCAACGATACATGCAAAAAGCATGGCGGCAAATGCAAGTACCAATGTGCCGGGCAATGCACCTATCAACACACTGCTTACATCTTTTTTTGTCTGATAGCTTTTGCCGAGGTAAGGATATTTTATCGCAAAATTTGTTTTACCTCCAATAAAGATCCCCTGCAATTTTTTTTCTGTTATTTCTTCTTTACTATGAAAACTTAATGGAGATACATCATTAAAGTAAAGTACAAACTGTTTCCATTTTGGCTGATCAAGATGAAGCTCCTTACGGATATTATCCATTGTTTTTTTATCTCCGGTCTGCCCAACGATGAGCCTGGCAGGATCGCCAAAACCCTGGAACATGACGAATACAAGGGTTACTACTCCAATGAGTACGAGTGATGAGTAGAATATTTTTTTGAGGAGATAGTTCAAATAATTATTTTGAATGTTGAATGCTATATTTTGAATGCTACGTGCTGTCCAAATCCTCACGCACAACTCCCTCCTTCCCACTCGCTACCCGCCATTCCCCACTCACCTACCTCACTTCATCAAAATCTGCCCCCGCCCATTTATTCAGTACCACGGCTCCTTTCATTTTATACAAAGTAGGATTAACCCTGGCTACTGTTTTAATAACAATAGCATCGCAGGTTAATAATCCATCCACCATAATATTATTTTGTTTTAAGAAATTTTCAATCACGTCATGTTCAGCTGTTACAACATACATTTCCTTCCCTTGTTCCTTTGCCTGTTTGCTGATCCTGCTGAATTCATTGATCCAGTTACCGGTATGTTCGGGCAGTTCTTTTATATAAACAAGGTAATATTCTTTGGGATTGCTTAGAATAGATGTTGTTACATTAGCGCCATCCGAACTGAGGGAAAAATCGCTTATCAATGGGATATTATTTTTTCCTTTTTGAATTAATATTTGTTTCCTGTCAGCAAATATCCACGTACTGTCGGGTAACGCATTCATAGTGAAATCCTTTTTCTCTCCATTCTTTTCATAAATAAAAACATAATCGTATTTATCCGGCACAGCACCGGCAGGCATTTCCATGAGTTTTAAAATATCATTGCCTTTTTTATAAGGAAGACAATCCTTCAATGGCAAATGTTTTAAAACATGAACCTGTAAGATCAATGTGAAGATGGTAGCCAGCAATATATACAGGAAAGAAAAAAATGGTTTGGCGATGGGGGTAATATATTTCCGGTTGAATAAAAGCAATAATACAAGTACCAGTAAAATGATATCCTTTGTAAATGTTTGTACGGGTGTTAATGGGATACAATCGCCAAAACAACCACATGCCCTTATTTTTCCGCTGAATAAAACATAACTGGTAAGGAATGTAAAAAATAACATCAGCAATAATAATATCCAGGTGGTAAGTTTTTTTTGCCAGCCGATCAAAAGTGCAACACCTACAACAACTTCAAGCGTTATCATGATGATGGAAAACGACAAAGCATAATGGTCAAGACTTTCCATCATAGTTTTCATAAAACCGTCATTGGCCCAGACCTCAAAAAATTCCTGCATCTTATAGGCCAGCCCGCGGGGATCGATTGCTTTTACCAATCCCGAAAAAATAAATAAAAGCCCGGTCAGTATCCTGGCAATGGTAACTGTGATCTTCATAAAAATTTTAATTAGGTTGTTTGCCGGCTGCAATGAGGATCAATGCAAATACGGCATAGTTTAAAATATCAAAATAATTGGCATCAATGCCTTCGCTGATGCTGGTTTTTCCTTCATTGGAAATGATCTGTTTAATGCGAAGGATCTTTGCCAGTATCAGGTCTACAAAACTTTCCTGGCTCATTTCACGCCAGGCTTCGCCGTAATCGTGGTTCTTATCATTCATCAGTTCTTTTGCTTTAGCCACTTTGCTTTCATACATTTTTTCCACTTCGGCTACGGGTAATTGTTCGGGCTCATCGTTGTTGATGTCGAGTTGTATCAAACCGATCACAGCATAATTTAGAATACCTTCAAATTCACTTTTTATATCATCCCCTATTTTTTGTAATTTTTTTTCCTGGATCGTGCGTATCCTTTTTGCTTTTATGTAGATCTGATCGGCAATGGAAATGGTACGGTAAACCCGCCAGGAAGTACCATAGTCCCCGGTTTTCTTAATAAAGGTATTCCTGCAACCAACTACAGCCCTGTCATATTGTTCACTTGTTGTCATTGCTATTATTTCAATTGCTCATTAATTATCTGCAAATTTGTGTATCGGTTCAAAAATACAATTAGTCTTTCAAATGTTCACACTCAACTGCAAAGGAAAAATACTAACCACCGAAAAACCGCTGGTAATGGGCATTATCAATGTTACACCCGATTCATTTTATAAAGGCCATTTGAATGAAGGAACCGAAGCAATTTTAGCACTTGCCCAAAAAATGATCAGTGAAGGCGCTGATATATTGGATATCGGCGGACAAAGTTCCCGGCCCGGAAGTGAGCGGATATCCGCAATGGAAGAATTAGAAAGAGTGATTCCTGTAATAAAACTTATCAGGCAACAGCACAAAGATATCGTTCTGTCAATTGATACTTATTATAGCCTTGTTGCCGAAAATGCAGTAAAAGAAGGCGTGGCAATTGTAAATGATATCAGTGCAGGGGAAATGGATAAACAAATGATTGCAACCGTTGCATCCCTGCAGGTGCCATATATATGTACGCATATGAAAGGCACGCCGGATAACATGCAGGAAAATATTTCCTACAGTGATGTGGTAAAAGAAGTGCTTGATTTTTTTATCAAAAAGACCGATGAGTGTAAGCGGGCAGGCATCAGCGATATCATTATTGACCCCGGGTTTGGCTTTGGAAAAACTGCCGGCCATAATTTTCAATTGCTGAAGGAACTTTCGGTCTTTAAAATGCTGGATAAACCCATATTAGCCGGACTTTCCCGCAAAAGCACCATCTATAAAACATTGAATATAACCGCAGAAGAAGCTTTGAACGGAACTACTGTTTTAAATACACTTGCCTTGAATAATGGAGCCGGTATTTTACGGGTGCATGATGTAAAAGAAGCGAGGGAAGCGGTGACTTTGTTTAATGCTTATAAGAAATCGTTTAAGGTTTAAAAGTTTAAAGGTTTAAGGGTTGCAAACGATTTAAGCCATTAAACCCTTAAACCTTTAAACAAATATTTACCATTATTATCTCTTCATCGTATCAGGCTGCATCTTCTGCAAACTATCCATATAACGCTTTTGCATTTCCTGCATTTTCTTTTGTTGTTCAGCCGTAGCAGCAGTTGCCTGTTCTTTGGTTAAGATATCCAGGATTTCTACATCAAACATTAATACAGTATTGGGCGCAATGTCGGCACCGGCACCCTGTTTACCATAAGCCAATGAAGAAGGAATGTATAACCTGGCTTTTGCACCTTTGTTAAGCATAGACATACCATCCTGCCATCCCGTTATAACATGAGTTCCCAAATTAGGGTTTGGGTCATTGGTAAAGTTTACTACAAGTGGTCCTGCACTCGGTTTTAAGGGATTTGTATTGCTATCAAATTCCTTTCCATCCAAAGTCTTACCGGTATAATTTATTTTTACGATCGATGATGTATCAATATTATTTCCTGTTCCCGGCTGAAGGACTTCAACATAAGTTCCCAAAGGGGCTTTTGTTGCTTTGATATTATTTTTCGCTAAATAAGCTGCAATTATTTTTTCATCCTTCGCAACCTGGGCAATGGCATCAATAGAATCTTTTTTCTTCATTTCAACCATAGATGCCGACCTGGCGCTATCAGCGGCGGCCTTTGTTGTAAAGACATTTACTATCTTAAGTGTAGTCAATACATAATGTCCTTTTTTAAAGAAGGGCGGCATTTGATCCGGCGTTTTTTTAAATGCTGAATCAACCAGTATTCTTATGGCAACGCTGTCACCTTTTCTTAACTGCTTTAATATTTCAAAATATGCAGGTGGTGTTGAAATAGAATCCAGCATTTCAATGATCGGCGCTCCCTGTGTTCTTGAGTCATTCAACAATGAATCTTTGGTACCGGTATTGTAGTAGGTGGCAAAATTCAATTGCATAAAGTTGCCATACTGGATCTTTGGCCCGCTGCCGGTTGAAATAATTTTATATTCCAGATTATCTTTTCCTTTTTTAAACGATGGGTTATTACAGGCCGAAAAAAGGATAACTGCCAATAAGATGAACGAAGAGATCTTTCTCATTTTTATTTTTTTTAAAATTTATAAGTGCTTAACTGATCTGAATTTTCTTTCATTGCTTTTTTGAATTCAGCAATGGCTGCATCAAGCGATTCTTTACTGGAACCCCCGGCTGCATTGTAATGCCCGCCACCATTGAAATACTTACGTGCAAAAGTATTTACATCAAATGAACCTTTACTCCTGAAAGAACATTTGCGTTCTTCTCCCCTGTCGATAATAATGGCGGCAAGTTTAATTCCTTCAATACTCAAAGGGAAATTTACCAGGCCTTCCGTATCACCTGTTTTGATATCGTATTTAATAAGGTCGGCCTGCGGTACTGCTATCAATGCGGTATTGTATTCATAAAAAACTTCCATCCTGTTTAGCAATACATTGCCCACAAAACGAAAACGGTTCTCCGAAAAATTATCGAAGAGTTCTTCATGTATATGACTATGCTCCAGTCCCTTTTCTTTCAATACCGCAACCATGCTATGCACGCTTGCTTTTGTAGATGGAAATCTGAAAGAACCTGTATCGGTCATTACACCGGCATATAAACATTCTGCAACTTCTTTGTTTATTTTATCTGAATTCCCCGAAGCAACAATAAAATCATAAATCATTTCTGCCGTAGAACTTTTGGATGTATCAGAAATACCATATGCAAAAACATCTTTCTGTGGTTCCTGGTGATGATCAATTAATATTCGTTGTGCTGTTGCTTTCGTTAATTTGTCTTCCATTCTTTTGGTACGGCTGATGGTATTATAATCGAGGCAAAATATCCAATCGGCTTTGTCGATGAAACCATTTGCTTTTTCCGGTTCCCTTTCATAATCCAGTACCGACCTGCAGCCTGGCATCCAGTTAAGAAAAGAAGCCCAGTTTGTCGGCGAGATAACTGTAATGCTATGTCCGAATTGCATTAAAAAATGATACAAACCCAATGAAGACCCCATGGCATCGCCATCCGGCTTCTGGTGCATGGTTATTACAATTTGTTTGGGACTGGTAATTTGTTGGTATATCTCGCTGATTGAATGCATAAAGGCGGCGCAAAAGTAGGGGTTAAATGGCAATTAGCCAATTGGAGGAAGTTAATTGGTTTATTGGTTGCTGGTTTATTCGTTTAGAAGTTTTGGGTTTAGAGTGTTTAGACTTAACCTCGAACATCAAACTTCAAACATCGAACCTCGAACCTCGAACTTCAAACTTCAAACTTCCTATCTTTGCGCCCAAAATAGAAAAAATGACCAACAGAACATTTACGATGATCAAACCGGATGCCACGCTGAAAGGATATACCGGTGCCATTTTAGAAATGATCAACAAAGCAGGATATCGCATCGTTGCTATGAAAATGACCCACCTGAGCAAAGAAAAAGCCGGTGAATTTTATGCAGTTCATAAGGAGCGCCCGTTTTATGGCGAATTGGTTGAGTTTATGAGCCGTGGCCCTATCACCGCAGCCATTCTTGAAAAAGAAAATGCAGTAGAAGATTTCAGAACATTGATCGGTGCTACCAATCCTGCCAATGCAGCAGAAGGAACCATCCGCAAGAAATATGCAGCTTCAGTAGGAGAAAATGCAGTTCATGGAAGTGACAGTGATGAGAATGCGGGTATTGAAGGAGATTTCTTTTTTAGTAAGCTGGAACAGTTTTAGGAAGCCTCACCCGAACCCCTCTCCTTCTGAGAGGGAACTGGAATGAATAAGCACAGACCACGGAAATTTAATTTATTTAAGGTAATTGTGTAGTCAGGACACAAATTAGCTTTTTGCCGTAATCTCTATGAAATTGTATAAAAATCCAAGATACACTTTACCATTTGATGTATCATCATACACCGAGAAAAGGAGAAAATTATACTTTTTTTCTTACGTATTGTAAATTATCATCTTGAACGCCGCTATACTCTTGAAAACGCTTCATTCCTGGA
>JANNBU010000088.1:0-2972 GCA_031385805.1 Ferruginibacter sp. | reverse complement strand
TGCCGGAGTAAAAGACCGTAAACAAAGCCGTAGTAAATACGGAACTAAAAAAGCCAAGAAGTAATTAAAAATTGATAATTAAAAAATTAATAATTGAGCATTAATTATTAATACTAACAAATAAAGAAATGCGTAAAACACAACCGAAAAAGATTCCATTAGCAGCCGATCCAAAGTTTAATGATGTATTGGTTACCCGTTTTGTAAATAACCTGATGTGGCAGGGTAAAAAAAGCGGTGCTTATAATATTTTTTACAATGCTTTGGAAAAGGTTACCAAACAAACCGGAGAACAAGGTTACGAGGTTTGGAAAAAGGCCCTGGCAAATATTACTCCGGGAGTAGAAGTTCGCAGCCGTCGTATTGGTGGTGCTACTTTCCAGATTCCTGCAGAGGTTCGTGCCGACAGAAAGATTTCACTGAGCATCAAATGGATGGTAAAATACAGCCGCGACAGGAATGGCCGCAGCATGGCAGATAAATTAGCCAATGAGATCGTTGCAGCAAGTAAAGGTGAAGGTGCATCTTTTAAAAAGAAAGAAGATACACACCGTATGGCAGAAGCCAACAAAGCATTTGCACACTTCAGGATCTAATTCGATATAAATAAAATATTACAGCCGTTCTTTACAGAGCGGCTTTTTTTATATTGATCAGGGGTTGCTATTTTTACAGACATTTACTACCTTTAGAAAAATCCCCTTAAAGTATTAAACCAACTATACATGAAATTTAATTCTATCTGTTTAAAAGTAGTGTTCGTTACTTTAGTTGTTATTTCAATATTGCCTTTTCAGGGTTTTTCCCAGTTTGCGCCTATTGCATTATCAGGCTTTAATCATGATGTAGTTGCTGAAGCGGGTACGAGTTCTTTAACAACCACTACCGTTTCGCTTGATGGAGTAACGGTATCGAATAAAGTAATGTATACCCAAACTTTCAGAACGTTGAATGCTTTTGGTGGCGGTGGGATCCCTGACAATGGTTCAATAACAAGCGGGGCAGACAATTACCAGTTGGCTCCATATACTTCAAATAATGTATTGTTGATACAGCGGAACCAGAATGGGGATATTACGATGAATACGCCGGCGAAGTATAATGCGGTCAGGGTGTTGGCTTTTTCAACAGAAGGAACCAGTCTTTTAAATGCAACTTTATATTTTGCGGATGGTACACAAACAACAGCCTTAACCAATTATTCTGTTGGTGACTGGTTTAATAATACAACCAATCTTGTTTTATCCGGTTTTGGTCGTTGCACCAGGGCTACACCGGCATCCGGTGCAGATGCTTATCCCAGTAACCCAAGGATGTATTATATTAATATTCCGCTTTCCTGCACAGACAGGCAAAAAAATCTTCAGAAAATTAATTTTGCCAATGTAACTACCGCAGGAACCAATGCGCCCTACCCGAATGTTGTGATCTTAGCAATATCAGGTACTTCTTATTCACAAACAATAACATCAGCTATAAATAATGCTACCTGTTCAGTGGGTGGAAGTGTTACATTAACCGTTACCGGTTCTTCTTCGCCATATAGTATTTCCTGGAATACAGTTCCGGTTCAAACGGGTGTTACTGCATCTAATCTTACCCAGGGTAATTATATTGCAACCATTACCGATGCTGCCACTTGTGTGAGCACTTACCCCGTAACCATCGGGTTGACCAATGATCTGACAATGACGGTGCACTCAGATACAACTATTTGTTCAGGAGCATCTTTTAATGCTAATACCAGCAGCAATGCTGCAAATTATAGCTGGTCGCCAGCAGCAGGTGTAAGCAATCCTTTAATAGCAAATCCGGTTTTATCACCAACTGCAGCTTTTACTACATATACGGTATCCGGAACAACCGGTAGTTGTACAATCAGTAAAACTTTTTCGGTTACGGTTAATCCACTTCCCATACTAAATGTACATATCGATACCACTATTTGCCTTGGGGCATCTTTCAATTCAAATGGTTCAGGTAATGGAGCAAGTTATGCATGGACACCAACAACGGGCGTAAGCGATCCTCTGATTGTAGATCCGGTTTTAACACCAACCGTTCTTACTACTTATACGGTAACGGCTACAACCGGAAATTGCAGTACTACAAAATCATTTAATGTAAATGTTGTGCCGGGTGTAACTGTTTTTGCAGGAAACAATATTACAATTATAGAAGGCCAGTCTGTACAATTGCAAGGTAGTGGCAGCCAGGGAACTTATTTGTGGACGCCATCAACAGCGTTAAGTACAACCAGTATTCTAAATCCTGTTGCAAATCCTTTGGTAACCACTACCTATACACTAAGGATAACAACGCCACAAGGTTGTACCGGTACAGATGATGTAGATGTAATTGTGGTGCCATATTGTATAAAAGCCATGGAAGCGATCACCCCTAATGGCGATGGTATCAATGACCGTTGGTTAGTAACCAATGGCAATTGTATCAGCAATGCAAGTGTGCATGTATATAATCGTTATGGCAGTCTTGTTTATGAGAACAAGGATTATAAAAATGATTGGGAAGGGACTTATAAAGGAAAATCTGTTCCTGATGCAACTTATTATTTTGTGATAGAATATAAATTACTCGATGGCAGGGATGTTTTTGTAAAAGGAAATCTTACTATACTCCGATAAAGTTAGGAGTTAGGAGTTAGGAGTTAGGAGTTAGGAGTTAGGAGTTAGGAGTTAGGAGTTAGGAGTTAGGAGTTAGGAGTTAGGAGAAATTTATTTTGGATGCGCAATTTAGTTCATGCATATTAGAAGCAGTTACAAAGTCTTGTAGCATTCAATAGCCCCAAGGGCTTTAATATGAATAACCGCTGGTGTAAACCGGTGGCAGTTAAAGATAAGGGCCGCTAAACCCCGAAGGGGTTTAATAAAATATAGAATTGGTAAGTTGCCTGATCAGCCTATGAAAGATTGAAAATTTCCCTAATAACATCCCCACACCTGCCACTACCT
>JANNBU010000073.1:0-1978 GCA_031385805.1 Ferruginibacter sp. | reverse complement strand
TGCAAGGGTAAAAACGGTGCTCCAAAACAAGCACTGAAGGTCGATTTTGGTTCAACAATCCCAGCTTCGGTACCGGCAATTTTTGCAGTGTAACCGCTAATAAACTGGTACATTGCCTGACCTGGTGATAACTTACTTATTGGAGGAAAAACGCCATAAGAATCGCAGGTAAGAAAGAAAATGCTTTTAGGAATATCGCCAATGGATGGTTCTTTTGCATTGCTGATAAAATGCAATGGATAACTCATCCTGGTATTGGGCGTAATTTCTTTGCTGGTAAAATCCAGTTGCCTGCTTCCTTTTATAAACGGAACATTTTCTACCAAAGCACCAGGCCTTACCGCCCTGAAAATTTCAGGTTCCTTTTCTTCCGTAAGGTCAATTGTTTTTGCATAACAACCACCTTCGAAATTAAATACACTGTCTTTTGTCCAGCCATGCTCATCATCACCGATCAGCATCCTGTTTGGATCTGCACTTAATGTTGTTTTACCGGTGCCGCTCAATCCAAAGAAAATAGCGGTGTCACCATCTTTGCCCATGTTTGCGCTGCAATGCATACTTAATACATCTGCACGTTGTGGAAGTACAAAATTCAACATGGTGAAAATTCCTTTTTTCATTTCGCCGGTGTAACCTGTTCCGCCTATTAAGATTGTTTTATGTTTAAAACTTAACACAGCAAAATTTTCAGAAGCGGTAGCATCTACTGCCGGGTTGGCTTTAAAACCGGGCGCCTGGATAATATGCCAGTGTGGTGCAAAATTGTCTAATTCCTTTTCAGTAGGACGAATGAACATATTATAGCAAAATAAATTGCTCCAGGGATTTTCATTGATAACACGAAGTCTTAAACGATAATCTTCTTCTGCACAGGCAAAACAATCACGTACCCATAATTCTTTGCCGGAGAGATAACTGATCATCTTTTCCTTTAACTGGAAAAAATTCTTCTCTTCCATTGCAATATTAAAATTATTCCAATGAACAGTATCTGCGGTTAATTCATCCTTTACTGTAAACTTATCTTTGGGACTACGGCCTGTGAATTTGCCGGTTTTTATAACAAGTGCCCCGGTGTCGTTTAAAACGCCTTCGTTGCGTTTTACTGTTTGGTCACTTAATTCTGTAGGGCTTAATTGATAGTGTATGGGCTGAGTAGTTTGCAGACCCAATTCTGCCAGGGCACCTATTGGTGCTTCCAGCATTAGATTTACTGACATAGCAAGCGTTTTGTTACTTTGCAAAGTTAGCATTTCATTAAAATAAAAAAAATAACAAAATATAGTTTTAACCATCAAAATCGTTGCATTTCAATGATTTTGTTCGTAAATTTTTAAAACGATATGGTTTTATTAAACGATGTCTTATTAAACTGTATGAATGTTGAATGAAGACTATTTTTAAATAGTTTTATTTGGAAGTCAACTTATATCAAAAATTATTAAAACGTATATTGCGTTTTCATTTTCGAAACCGGTTTTTAGTAACAAGTTAAATTATTCTGTAATGAAATATCTTTCTTTAAATGCCGAAATATTTATCCAGAACCGAAAAAGATTCGCAGCTAAAATGGATAAAAACTCCATTGCAGTCTTTAACAGCAATGACGAATTACCAACCAATGGCGACGCACTTCATAAATTCAAACAAAACTCAGATCTTTTTTGGTTAACAGGCATAGAGCAGGAAGAAAGTATGCTGGTACTATTCCCCGATAACCCCGATCCCAAATACAGAGAAGTGTTGGTAGTTGTACGGCCAAATGAACTCAAAGAAAAATGGGACGGCCATCGTTTACGGATACATGAAGCACAGGCAGCCTCGGGCATACAAACAATAGTATGGCTTGATGTGTTGGATGGAATGTTGCAGCCCTGGGTACACCTCGCCAATACAATTTATCTTAACAGCAATGAAAATGACCGCAAATCAAATCTCGTTGCAGTAAGGGATTACCGCTATGCAGAAATGATGA
>JANNBU010000063.1:0-18398 GCA_031385805.1 Ferruginibacter sp. | reverse complement strand
ATTCATTCAAAAATTAATTTATTTTACAGGTCAGCTAAAGTATTCCGGCTAATGAATGTCAAAATAGATACCAAAGAGAAATTTACTGTTATAGTACCAAAAGAGTCTGATATTTCTGCTAATATGACAGACCAACTGGCTGAAACGTTGCTTCCCTACCTTTCCAAAGAAATACCTCATATCGTTTTAAATATGAAGGATGTAAACAGTATATCTGATGAGGCTGCCGAGCTGATTGCCCGTTTACAACATCAATTTTACGAACAGAATGTGTCTTTTATTGTGTGTGAGCTTCAAAATAATGTAGAAAGTTCATTTGAAAGGATGGAATTATTGGATACAATGAATGTAACTCCTACCGAAAGTGAGGCGTGGGATATTCTCCAAATGGAAGAAGTAGAAAGAGAGATCATGCGTGATTTTGATAATAGTACTGATGGCTAAGCAGCTATTCATTAACAATAAACGTCATAGCTGCTAATTAAACCTTTAAAAAAAGATCCGTTGCTTGCACTTACAATTTTAGGTAACAATTCTGCAATTCCTGCTTTTGGCAGAAACCCGACAGCACAGGTATTACAAACACAGGAGGATTTTTTCCTGATCGACTGCGGAGAAGGCACCCAGTTACAAATGTCGAAATATAAGATCCGACGAAGCAGGATCAGCCATATTTTTATTTCACACATGCATGGCGACCATTATTTTGGCCTGATCGGTTTACTTACCAGCATGAGCCTGTTGAGCAGAACCCAGGACCTGCATTTGCATGCACCTCCATTAATAAAAGAGATCATTGACCTGCAATTGCAAGCTGCGAACACAACACTTAATTATAAGGTTCATTTTCACCCGCTGGATGAAGAAGGAGTTATTGCCAATACAAATAAGATCACTGTTGAATGTTTTAAAGTAAAACACCGGATCGATTGCTGGGGATTTTTATTCAGGGAAATAAAAAAGCCAAGAAGCATCGATGCAGCTAAAGCGAGATCTTACGAAGTTCCGGCTTCATTTTATGAGCAACTTCAAAAAGGAGAAGATTATAAAACCAAGAAAGGAAGCATTATTCCCAATGAAGAACTGACAACAGCAGCAGCAAAACCGAGAAGCTATGCATATTGTGCAGACTGCATTTATGATGAATCACTTGCAGCAAAAATAAAAGGAGTTGACCTGATGTACCATGAAGCTACTTACCTCAAAGACCAGCATGTAAGGGCAGCCGAAAGGTTTCACAGTACTACTATACAGGCTGCTGATATTGCGAAAAAAGCCGGAGTAAAAAAATTACTGATCGGGCATTTTTCTTCCAAGTATGAATTATTAGATGAATTCCTGGTAGAAGCAAAAGAAGTTTTCGGAGATACAGAACTTGCGCTTGAAGGATTGTGTTTTAAAATTTAATTACCTGTTTTTATCTGGTAACTAACACCGTTACCTGATATCCATAAATAAAATTCTTCGAACCATTTGCGCCAGGTAGATTCATTGTGTTTGCCTTCAGGATCAGTAATAGTATAAATAAATGAGCTGGAATTTTCACCCAGTTTATCGGTAATGGCTTTCATATCCGGTATCATGGATCCTCCTTCAAGTTCACCGGCAAGAAAGAAAAACTGGCCTCTTAATTTATTTCCCACCGAATCTGTGAGGTCATTGATCTTTGGAGCAATCCAGAATGAAGGAGAAAACATTCCAGCTTTACCAAATTTATCCGGGTAACGCAGCATGGCATAATAAGAGATCAGTGCACCCAAAGAACTTCCGGCAATAAAAGTATTTTCTTTTGAAACCAGCGTCCGGTAATGTTTATCAATAAAAGGTTTTAAAGTTTCCAACAAAAACTGAACGTACTCCTCTCCTTCTCCTTTTCCGAACTCCTCATAATCATAAGGATTGTATTCATTCACCCGTTTGGGGCCATTATCGATGCCAATCACAATGCAGGCAGGCTTTCCTTTTTTAATAAGTGAATCTAAGCATTCATCCACGCCCCATTCGCCATAAGCTGATGTGTGATCATCAAAAAGATTTTGGCCATCATGCATATATAAAACAGGGTATTTCTTTTTGCCTCCATTATAATCTGCGGGCAAATAGATCCATATCTTTCTTGTTCTGTATAACTGCGGAATAAAAAAAGCTGTATCTACAATATGTACGTTTGAAGAACTGGTATGTTGTTTTATTGTTTCTGCAAAATCATCTTTCCATCCTGCGATTGAAAATTCTATTGTTGTATCAGATACCAATTGAATTACCCGGTTCTCAATATCTTTTCCGCTGGCATCGGTCTCTGTTCTTTGCCAGTTGCCTCTTGTGAATTTGAATGAATAAATATTTTTTTGCAACCCGTGGATATCAATAGAAATAATGCCATTCGTTTTTGTGAGTTTATAATTTTCATTGCCGGGGTTCCAGTTATTAAAACTTCCTGCAATAAAAACCGTATCATCAGCATGTGTGGAAGGCAATGACCTGAGGATTATATGAAGATTGAATTGAGCAACTGCAATAAAGCAAACCGGTAACATCATAAAAAATAAAAAAGATGTTTTAATGTAAAACATCTTTTTACGGGAATATGTAGTTGAAGTCGAAGTCATTTAGCAAGATATTTTTTTACTTTCTCATGCATGAGATCACTCAGGGGCACAACCGGTAACCTTACAACATTTTCAAGCATTTTCATTTCATATAAAAAAGCTTTTACGCCTGCGGGATTATTTTCAGCAAACATGATATCATAGGTTTCCATAAGGCTATCATTTATTTTTTTAGCTGAAATAAGATCCTGTTGCAGGCAATATCTCACCATGTCGGAGAATTTTTTAGGAAAACTATTTGCAACCACACTGATCACCCCATCCATACCACATGCAAGCTGAGGCAGTGCCAAAGCATCATCACCGCTTACAACTAAAAAGTTTTGGGGCCTGTTGCGCAGTATTTCCATGCATTGTTGCATATCGCCACTTGCTTCTTTCATACCGGCAATATTGGGGACCTCGTGTGCCAGCCTGAGTGTTGTGGCGGCAGTCATATTCCTGCCCGTGCGGCCTGGCACATTATATAATATGATGGGTTTGGGCGAAGCTGCAGCAAGCAATTTGTAATGTTGGAACAATCCTTCCTGTGATGGTTTGTTATAATAAGGAGCCGTACTTAAAACGGCAGTCGCTTTATCAAGCGGGTAAGTTTCCAGTTCTTTTACCAATGCAAGTGTATCATTTCCGCCAATACCAACTACCACGGGTACCCGACCAT
The DNA here is from genome assembly GCA_031385805.1 of Ferruginibacter sp. Taxonomy (GTDB): domain Bacteria; phylum Bacteroidota; class Bacteroidia; order Chitinophagales; family Chitinophagaceae; genus Ferruginibacter. Next base: position 15,128 of record JANNBU010000063.1, on the reverse strand, counting down.
TTACATGGCTGTAAGTAAATTCTATGATCTCAATTTTTTCTTCTCTTGAAAGTACGGGTGCTTCACCGGTTGTACCGAGTGTAACAATATATTCCACTCCATCCCCAATAATAAAGTCGATCAGTTTACCCAATGCATTAAGGTCTGTTGATTGAACCTTACTGAAAGGAGTAACGATTGCAACACCTGTACCCCTGAGTGTCTGCCTCAAATTCATGTAGAAAATTTTTGTGAAGTTAATGAACAAGATGAAGATAATATCAGTGTATTATTGGAATGTATATAAAAAAGTGTCCCCTCCGGATTGCTCGGGAGAGGACGAGGCTTTTAAATAAATACCGGATATCAGCTATTTAATATTTTAGAACGCTGAAAGTATTTTTTATTCCTGCCGTATATAAATAAACAGGAGCCGTTTTTAATTTTTTCAATGATCGGCTTGTTGAGTTTTTCAGGCACCGCCGGGCAACCCCAGCTTCTGCCGATATAACCCTGTGACCTGATATATGTTTCACTTACATAAGGCGCTCCATGCATTACGATCGCTCTTTCATCTGCTTTGTCATTAATACCTTTCTCTACCCCATCGAGGTGTAATGAATAACCATTTTTTCCGGTGTATGTATCAGAAGTAAGATAAAAGCCAAGACTACTCTGGAAGCTTTCCGGAATATTGGAAAACCGATTTGCAAATTCCTTCCCTGATCCCTGGCCGTGGGCCACATAGGTATTAAATAAAATTTTGCAACGCTGAAGATCTATCACAAACAATCTTTTCTGATTAGATGGTTTTGTGAAATCTACAATGGAGATAATGCGCTCATTATTGATCTTTCCTTTTTCTTTGAGGTATTCATAGCCTTTAACAGCATATTGAAAAGCCTGTTCCGATAAACCAAGATCGTTTAAATGTAAACTGTCATATACAGCAACTTCAGCAATACAGAGTTCTTTTTTTGTGTTATCGAAAGGTTCAGCTATCCGTTTTGCAATTACAGCGTTTTGATCAACAGGTTTTGTATTTGCAAAAACAAAGGGCAGGTGCAGGGTAAAGATCAATAAAGAAGAAAAGAAAACATGTGCTTTCTTAAAAAGGGGGTTTTTCATATTTATTCCGGTTTTTCACAAGTTCAAAAAAAATTACAAACGTATTGTTCTATTCGATATGGTTGGAATTAGATTTAATAAAAAACCCTGCATTCTTTGGGTATCGGCAGGGCAATCAGTTTAGGTTTAATAAAGGTTATAGAAAAAATAATTTTTAAAATAACTTTTATATGGTTGCGAAGATATATTTTTTAATAATTAAATTTGTAGTCGATCCTATTTATATTATTATTTTTAATAAGTTTAACAGGATATAATAACGATAAGAAATAGTATTTATTTTAACTGTTACGAATAAAAATTAAACTCTTGTTACAGGTATCGTTCACTATAGCCTACCTTTCAACCTTTTAGCTTATTAACCAAATTCGTGTATGCTTCCATAGCTTCTTCCTTCGATTTGCCCTTTAGCGATGACCAAGCATCGTGTTTCGCTTTATTCACAAAATCGAACATATTTGTAGGTGGTTCGGTGTTTATATCCCCATCCGTAGCCTGCTTATACAGTGAGTACAATTGTAATAGTGTTTCGTTATCAGGTTTTTGGGAAAGTGATTTACTTTCTAAAACTGCTTTTTCGAATTGTTCTTTTTGTTCCATTTTATCAGTTTAAACATAAATTAAAAAGCCCTGATAACAATGTTAACAGGGCCTGGGTTTTTAGGCGGACCGGACGGGACTCGAACCCGCGACCTCTGCCGTGACAGGGCAGCATTCTAACCAACTGAACTACCGATCCAAAACCTACTTATTTTCATCCAACCAATCCCGATTTCATCGGGACCTTGAAAATCTATTGCTCCTTCGGTGCAATGTTTTTCTACGGCTGAACTACCGATCCTTTCCTTAAATTACTTAGTAACTGATAACCAGCTTCTTTTCATTTTTAGGGACGGCAAAGATAGGTATATTTATGTCTTTAAAACAAAACTTTTATAAAAAAAATGTATCGACTATTTTTACAAACTGACAGAACGGAATCTTTCTTATAATAACTGTAAACGAACGATATGCCCCAACTTAAAAACAGGCAATTTCTGGACTTTGAAAAACCTGTAAAAGAACTGTACGACCAGATTGAACAATTAAAAATTACCCAGGAAAAATCCAAAACAGATATGGGCGCTTCCATTGCTGCCCTTGAACAAAGAATTATAGAAACGAAAAGACAATTAACCGATAATCTTACCCCCTGGCAAAGGGTGCAACTGAGCCGACATCCCGACAGGCCTTATACTTTAAAATATATTGAACTCATGTGCAATAATTTTATTGAACTGCATGGAGACAGGAATGTGAAAGATGACAAAGCCATGGTTGGTGGTTTTGCCCAAATAGGTGAACACACTGTCATGGTCATCGGCCAGCAAAAAGGTAACAATACCAAAACGAGGCAATTAAGAAATTTTGGAATGGCGAATCCCGAAGGATATAGAAAGGCATTGCGGTTGATGAAGCTGGCAGAAAAATTCAATAAACCTGTTATTACTTTAATTGATACACCGGGCGCTTACCCGGGCCTTGAAGCTGAAGAACGTGGACAAGGAGAAGCCATTGCCAGGAATATTTATGAAATGATCAGCCTCAAAGTTCCCATCATCTGTGTGATCATTGGCGAAGGCGCCAGCGGTGGTGCATTGGGTATCGGTGTAGGCGACAAAGTAGTAATGATGGAAAATACCTGGTACACCGTTATCTCTCCCGAAAGTTGCAGCAGTATCTTATGGCGAAGCTGGGATAAAAAAGAAACAGCTGCCGAGCAACTTCGGCTTACCGGTACCGATATGCTGAAATTCGGACTTGTTGATGATGTTATCCCCGAACCACTTGGAGGTGCACATTGGGATTATGAAGAGGCTGCAACCATATTAAAAAACTATTTATTACCTGTTATTGAAAACCTGAAACAAATACCTGCTCAACAAAGAGTGCAGGACCGCATTGCAAAATTTGGGAAAATGGGATTCTGGGATGAAACAGACGAAACAGTTTCACCCGCTTCTGCTGAAGAAACAATTAGATGATAATATTCTCATTAGAAAAATTAAATAAAATGATATGCTGAAAATAGCTGTATTCGGAGCAGGGCATTTAGGTAAATTCCATTTAAACAACTGGCTCGAAATTGAAGGCGTATCATTGGTTGGATTTTATGATCCGGATGACCACAACGCACTATCTGTTTCTGAAAAATACAAGTTAAAAAGATATACAAATGCAGAAGAACTTTTAGATGCCTGCGATGCAGTTGACATCATAGCTCCTACTATTTATCATTATGAATTGTGCGACCTCGCTTTGAGAAAGGGCAAACATGTATTTGTGGAGAAACCGCTTGCCAATACCATGGATGAAGCAAGAATGCTGGTAAAATTAGCCAAAGAATCAAACCTCAAATTCCAGGTAGGACATGTAGAACGTTTTAATCCCGCATTCTTATCGCTGAAGGATTATAAACTGCAACCGATGTTCATTGAAGTTCACAGGCTGGCGCAATTCAATCCCCGTGGTACCGATGTAAGTGTGATACTCGATCTGATGATCCATGATATTGATATCATCCTGAATCTTGTAAAAAGTAATGTAAGCTATATTTCTGCCAATGGTGTTGCGGTAATGAGTGATACTCCGGATATTGCCAACGTTCGCATTGAGTTTGACAACGGTTGTGTTGCAAACCTTACCAGCAGCAGGATATCTATGAAAAAAATGAGGAAGATGCGCCTTTTTCAAAAAGATGCATATATAGGAATAGATTTTTTAGATAAGAAAACAGAAGTCATTCGCTTAAATGCAGATGGGGATAAAAATGTTTTCACATTCGACATTGAAACCAACAATGGTAAAAAAACAATTGCTATTGCAAACCCGGTCATAGAAGATGGAAACGCTATTAAAATGGAACTGGAAGCTTTTAAAAATGCAATTATCAATAATACCGAAACACCGGTGACCGTGCAGGATGGTTTCAGTGCTATGGAAGTTGCACACCAGATCCTTGAAAAAATCAATAATAAACAGCATTAATCTTATACCAAAAGATACTACCGTACAAACTTCAGTGAACCAACCAAGGATAAATATAAGATGGTATATTATTGCGGATATCGCTATATGCCTGTTCACTTGGCTTTGCTTTTATTATTTACGTACAGTAATATATAATTATAAATTCAGCATCCCACCCGGGTTCTATATTGGATTACTGATGTACAGCATTGGATGGATATCGTTGCACTTTCTTTGCGGAACTTACAATTCCCTTTACCAGAAATCACGGATAACGGAATTCTTTAAAACATTTTTCATTAGTATCATCGGTTGTCTTTTTTTACTTTTCTTTTTTATCTTAAAAAACCCGCAGGGAAATAACGAGAATTATTACCTTGAATTTTACAGCTTACTTTTTCCTATGTTATTCTTAACGATCTTCATAAGAATGATATTCCTTACTGTTGCAAAAAATCAACTTTCAACTAAAAAGGTTTTTTTCAATGCTTTGCTTTTAGGTTCGGGCAAAAAAGCTGCACAATTTTATGAAGCATTTATCAAATCAAGGGAACAATCGGGATACAGGATAACCGGTTTCTTCAATACCAACGGCAACAATGGTTTCCTTGTACCGGATTCTATAAAAAAATTCAATGATTTCAGTAACCTGACCAATATCATTGAATCGGAGAATATTGAAGAAATGATCATTGCTGTAGAAAAAAATGAGCGTGACCTGCTTACTACCATTCTTCAAAACCTGAGCGACAAAGAAGTCAACATCAAGATCACACCTGATACAGTTGATATCATCAGCGGGGCATTGCAAACAAATAACGTAATGGGTGTTCCGCTCATTGATATTCACTCAGGATTATTACCAACCTGGCAACAAAATATTAAAAGGGCATTAGACATAACGGTATCGGTAGCCGCTTTTATTTTATTAATTCCCCTTTTCTTATTTACAATCATACGATTAAAACTCTCTTCCAAAGGACCACTCTTCTATTCACAGGAAAGAATTGGTTACAAAGGCAGGCCTTTTACCATGTATAAATTCCGGTCAATGATCGTAGATGCAGAAATCAACGGGCCGCAGCTAAGCAGCGAAAATGATGAACGAATTACCAAATGGGGAAAGACAATGCGTAAGTGGCGATTAGATGAATTACCCCAGCTTTGGAATATTTTAAAAGGGGAAATGAGCCTGGTAGGGCCCAGGCCGGAAAGAAAATTTTATATTGACCAGATCGTAGCCATTCATCCTGAATTCAAATATTTGTATAAAGTAAAACCCGGACTTACCAGTTGGGGAATGGTAAAATATGGTTATGCTTCATCAATAGATGAAATGATACAACGCATGCCATACGATCTGTTATATGTAGAGAATGTATCCCTCCCACTAGATTTTACTATTATGTTTTATACAATAAAAATTATTTTGTCGGGGAAAGGTAAATAATCGTCCTGGGGCATTTTAATAAATGTCGTCATTTCGAGGAACATTAAGCAACCTTAATGATTCAATAAATTTTAATCAGATTGCTTCGTTCCTCGCAATGACGTACTAATTTAAAGTTGAAACTTATATATCACCCAAATAATATTCACTGCATTTCAAACAACAGATATTCGTATTTTTGAGAAAACAGAACCTTTTTGAAAAAGATACTACTGCTCATTTGTTTTTATTCCCAATTACCTGCCGCAAAATGCCAGCTTTCTTCTTATTGGCAACAGCAGGTAAATTATACAATCGACGTTTCCTTAAATGATGCAGATAAAGCATTAGATGGATATGTAAAAATACAGTACTACAACAATTCCCCTGATACGCTTTATTTTATCTGGTTTCACCTCTGGCCCAATGCTTATAAGAATGATAAAACAGCATTCAGTGATCAATTGCTGGAAAACGGAAGAACAGATTTTTATTTCAGTAACAACGACAGGCGTGGTTATATTAACCGGATCGGTTTTAAAGTGAATGGCATTACTGCAAAAACAGCAGATCATCCTCAACAACAGGATATCGTTAAATTGGTTTTGCCTGCACCGCTAGCTCCAAAAAGTTCTATCAATATTGAAACACCATTTCATGTAAAACTTCCGGATAATTTTTCCCGAAGCGGTTATATAAAACAATCCTACCAAATAACACAATGGTATCCCAAGCCTGCTGTTTATGATAAAAAAGGCTGGCACGAAATGCCTTATCTGGACCAGGGAGAATTTTACAGCGAGTTTGGAAATTATGATGTGAGCATTTCCCTGCCTAAAAAATTCATTGTTGCTTCTACCGGTATATTAAAAGAAGAAAAAGATAAGGGAGAATTAAAAACATTGCGTTTCCAACAAGACAATGTGCATGACTTTGCCTGGTTTGCAGACAAGGATTTTTTAGTTACGCATGATACATTACAACTTGCTTCCCGAATAATTGACGTATATGCTTATTACTATAAAGCGAATACTGCTCTTTGGAAAAACTCTATTAACTATATCAAATCTGCTATTAAAACAAAGAGTGAATGGATCGGCGAATATCCTTATAAAACGGTAAGTGTTATAGAAAGGTCAGGCAAAGGAGGTGGCGGCATGGAGTATCCAACAATTACATTGGTATCAACTCCATCAAATGAAAAAGAACTGGATTTTCTTATCAATCATGAAGTAGGTCATAATTGGTTTTATGGAATACTGGCATCCAATGAACGACTGCATCCATGGATGGATGAAGGCATGAATACTTATTATGACAACAGGTATTCATTACAACAATATGGTAATACAAATAATGATCTCATAGGCAGCAAATCCTCATTTATTAAAAACAGGATGCCCGGCGATCCAATGCATACTTTATTGCAAACCGTTACTGTAGTAAAAAAAGATCAGCCAATTGAAACGCCTTCAGAAAAATTTAATTTGATCAATTATAATATTATTGCCTATACAAAGGCGGGAGACTGGATGAAATTACTGGAAACAGAAATAGGACAGCCTGCATTTGATAAATTCATGAAGCAATATTATATCCGCTGGCAGTTTAAACATCCTTATCCGGAAGATTTCAAATCCCTTGCTGAAGAAATAAGTGGAAAAAACCTTGACCCTATTTTTGCTTTGCTTACTACCAAAGGAAGTCTGCAAAAAAAGGTAAAAAAAGATATCCGGGTTACTTCATTCTTCAGTATGAAAAATACGGATAAGCACAATTATATTTTTATAGCTCCTTCCATAGGATATAATTTTTATGACAAGCTGATGGTTGGTGCATTTATACATAATTACACATTACCACTGAGCAAATTTCAATTCCTTGTTACGCCATTGTATGCAACCGGGTCTAAAAAAATAAACGGATTGGGAAGGGTAAGTTATAGCTGGTATCCGGGTAATAAAGGACAAAAAGCAGAAATTTCCGTTGCCGCATCAAAATTCACGGTTGATGATTTTACGGATTCTACCAACACAAAAAATTATTTACCCTTCAGTAAAATTGTTCCATCTCTTAAATATGTATTTGCCAATAAAAACCCCAGAAGCACCGTAAGAAAATTCATTCAATGGAAAACATTTTTTATAAATGAAACATCTTTGTTGTTCACAATAGATACAATAAATCAAATTGATGTGATCACTTACCCTGTTAATCACAGGTATGTAAACCAATTACAATTTGTAATTGAAAACTACCGGAAGCTATATCCATACAATGCAATATTGCAGGCAGAACAGGGTGATGGATTTGTGCGGTTGAATTTTACCGGGAACTATTATTTCAATTATGCAAATAGCGGCGGTTTAAATCTTCGTCTTTTTGCGGGAAAGTTCATTTATACCGGCGACCAAACCTACCTGACTCAATTTCAAACTGACCAATATCATTTGAATATGACCGGGCCAAAAGGATATGAAGATTATACCTACAGCAATTATTTTTTTGGGAGAAATGAATTTGAGAAATTTTCTTCCCAACAGATCATGATCAGGGATGGAGGATTTAAAGTAAGGACAGATTATTTAAGCAACAAGATCGGGAAAACAGATGACTGGCTGACTGCCATAAATTTTACCACTACCATTCCAAAAGAAATAAATCCGTTTGAATTAATTCCACATGATATTGCCCGCTTAAAAATATTCATAGATGTGGGTACTTATGCAGAGGCATGGAAAAAAGATGCAGGAACGGGAAGGTTCTTATACGATGCAGGCTTACAACTTTCTTTATTTAATAACCTGGTTACCATCTATGCACCAATCTTATACAGTAAAGTTTATAAAGACTATTTCAAATCCACTATCACTGAAAAAAGATTTTCTAAAAATATTGTTTTCAGTATCGACCTGCAAAACCTTTCATTAAAAAAATTATTCCCGCAAAGCCCTTTTTAATTTGAACCTCACTTATCTCACATATAAAGAAATAGACAGGAATAAGTGGGATGATTGTATAAAGAACTCCATTAACGGGCTGATTTATGCGGAATCTGCTTACTTAGATTCCATGTCGGTAAACTGGGATGCTATTGTACTGGGTGATTATGAAGCCGTAATGCCCATAACCTGGAAAAAAAAACTCGGCATCAGGTATATTTATCAACCGCCCTTCATTCAACAGGGTGGTATATTCTTTAAAAGTAAATTACCTGTTAAAACCATGAGAAGCTTTATGGACGAAGCTTTGGCGAAATTTAAGTTTGCAGAGTTTACCATTAACTATTTAAACTTAATTGACTGGAAACAGGCTGACCTGCAGGAAACCCTGCGCAATAATTTCATAAGGCAACTTGGTTCCGGATATAAGAATATTTATGCAACGTATAATAGTTATATAAAACAACGGCTCAACAGGTTAAAAAAATTCTCTTTACAATATAAGCATTCAACTGATCATACCGGCGCCGTTGAACTTTACAAAGAACTTTACGGTAACCGTATGTCTTCGCTAACTGATAAAGATTACCAGCAATTTGGAAAACTCTGTAAATATTATTTTAAGAATAACCGTGTTATTATAAGACATGTTTATAACAGTGATGGAAAAGAATTATTAGCCTCGGTTCTTTTACTCAAAGATGACAAGCGGATATACAATATCATATCCTGCATCTTACCCAATGGTAAAAAATTATTAGCTAATTATTTTTTATACGACCAGTTGATCAAAGAATTTGCTGCAGAAAATATCATCCTCGATTTTGAAGGTTCGGATATTCCGGGTGTGTCTTATTTCTATAATAAATTCTCCGGCAATAACCAGCAATATGCTTTTGTTAAGTTTAACCGGTTGCCATTGCCTATTAAATTATTAAAGCGGTAATAAATTATTATCAACTGTTTTTTTCAGTCATTAGTTTTTCCGCCAGATCCAGGTCAACAGCCAGGGTGATCTTAAAATTATTCTCCTCACCTTCTACCAGGTGAATTGACTGGCCAGATGCTTCCACAACCGTGGCTTCATCGGTAAACGTATCATTATAATTGATGTTGAAAGCAGGCAATAATATCTTACTGTAAAATGCCTGTGGTGTTTGTACTAATTTCACACGATTCCGTTCCATGGCTGCATTGCCTTCATCTGTAATGATGCGCACACTGTCTTTGGAAGCAATCACAGGCACGGCAGAACCATGCTCAAGCACTGCTTCATAACAACGCTGTATCAATGCAGTACTTACCATACAACGTACTGCATCATGAACAAATACAACACTATCTGCTTCAACCAATTTTAATCCATTTTGTACAGAGTGAAATCTTGTATGTCCGCCAATCGTTACTTCGATACTTAAATGATCAAAAAAAGTATCAATGATCTCCTGTCCCGCAGTCACATGATCTTTCGGCAATACCAGGATCACTTTTATATCATTGAACGCCTTCAAAAAAGCATTGATCGTATAATATAGTACAGGTTTCCCTTTCAGCAATAAGAATTGTTTTGGAACAGCGCTCTGCATCCGGCTTCCACTACCCCCGGCAACAATAACAACAAACTTCTTCATGTAATTATGAGAATTATAAAAGAAAAAAAATAAGACCTTTGAAAGTTAGAAATTCCATCAAACATCAAACATCAAACATCAAACATCAAACATCAAACATCAAACATCAAACATCAAACATCCCTACCCTTCCTTATAAATTCCAATAAAATGCTCCCCTTTACTGTTTCGCATCGCCCGGTACATTCCTGCACTGTTAAATAACATGGATATATTTCCACTTGCATCCACACCGATCATTCCACCCTCTCCTTTCATCTCAACTAATTTTATATAAACAACTTCGTACATGGCATCCTGCAAGCTCATGTTCTTGTAATCCATCAGGCAGTTTACATCATGTGCTGCAACCGCTCTTATGAATGGTTCACCATGGCCGGTACAACTGATGGCACAGGTTTTATTGTTTGCATAAGTTCCTGCACCGATCAATGGGCTATCACCAATGCGTCCATATTTTTTATTTGTCATGCCGCCCGTGCTGGTTGCTGCAGCGATATTGCCGGATGAATCGCAGGCAACTGCTCCAACTGTTCCGAATTTTTTATCCTTCATCAATTCTTCCAGTCCCTGGTGTGTATGATCCAGAGAATAATTATCACTGTCCCTCATTTCCTTCCATTGATCATACCTGAACTGTGAGAAAAAATATTCATCGGGTTCTAATTTAATTCCCTGTTTAATGGCAAAATCATTTGCGCCCTTGCCACTTAAAAAAACGTGATTGCTTTTCTGCATTACTTCCATCGCCAGCTCAATAGGATTTCTAATATTTCTTACCCCTGCTACAGAACCTGCTTCCAGTGTTTTTCCATCCATGATGGCAGCATCCATTTCCTGTACACCTTTTTTGGTGAATACAGAACCGCGGCCTGCATTAAATAACAAATTATCTTCCAGCACAACAACCGCCGCTTTTACTGCATTGCTCGCAGAACCATCCTGCTCCAATACGGCATAACCAGCTTTTAATGCATCATCCAGCGCTTCGATGTATGCTTTTTCCAGTTCGGGTGTCATATCCGATTTTAATATTGTTCCGGCTCCGCCGTGTATGGCTATTGAAAATGGTTGCATACTTGTTATTGGGTAAATGGTGAAAGAACAAATTTATCTATTTTACCATCACAAACTTTCAAAGATTTTCGTGATATGTTTGAACATCATCTAACAAGATGGGATAAATTCATGATGGTTGCGAATTCAGCATACAGGGGTATGTAAGAACCTGAGTTTGGGAAAAGTTGCTTTATAAATAGTTTGTTACTAATTGTTTGTTGTTCTCTACTTTTTTTCTTGACAAAAAAAGTAGCAAAAAAGTCAAGGCAGGAACGATTACAGCCTCCCGAAAAAATCGGGACAGGCTGTTCCTGCCGTATAGCTTTAATCATCTTTTGCACTACTGTAGCTTCAGTATTTGTTCTTTACTCTTAAACGCAAAGCACTTCAATTAATAGAAGTCAGGTTAAGCGTGTAAACATGATCACCGCAACAATTGCTTGCATTCCTTCAGCAATTTATCTTTATCAATAGCCACCGTTCCTACTTCCTCACATACCAGGCCACCCGCAATATTTGCTATCTCTGCCATCAGGTGTACGTTTCCGGTAGCGGCGTAAACTATAGATGCAACAGCAATAACAGTATCACCGGCGCCACTTACATCTGCAATGCTGCGGATATGTGTGGGAATGACCGCCTGCTCCTTATCCGTTTGAAAGAACACGCCCTTTTCAGAAAGGGTAATTAAAGAAATACGGTGTTGCAGTTTTTCATGCAGGGCTTTGTGAATATTCCCCAGCAATTCATTGTTTACTTCATCGCTGATAATGTTCAATCCTTCTTTGGCTTCATGCAGGTTTGGTTTAAAGATATCGGCATTTTTATAAGCAAAAAAGTTTTTACGTTTTGGATCAACAGCAATTAAAATATTATTTGCACGGCACAATGAAATTATTTTTTCAATAACTGTTTCAGTAAGTATTCCTTTATTATAATCTTCGAGGATGACAACAGCAGGCTTTTCATGCTGAATATATTTTTCAAAAGAACTAATCAAAGCATCTTCATCTTTTTTTGAAACAGCATGAGTAATCTCTGCGTCGAGCCGCATCATTTGCTGATTGCGGCCAATGATGCGGATCTTATTGGTGGTAATGCGTTCTGTACTGCTGATCAGATAATCTGTATTTATATGGTTGCTTTGAAGCAGTTTTCTTAACTGGTCTGCTTCTGCATCTTCACCTACAACACTGATAACACTAACGGATGACCCCAATGCACGTATATTCAGCGCCACATTACCGGCACCACCAATACGTTCTTCTCTTTTTGAAACTGCAACAATTGGTACTGGTGCCTCGGGAGATATTCTGTCAACCTTTCCCCACCAGTAAGTATCAAGCATTACATCGCCAATGACAGCAACTTTGATCTGTGAGAACGAAGAAAATAATTTATCAAAATCCATATCGGGCATGATGATCAGACTTTATTTTTATTTGCAACTGCAAAATAATAAATGGGGATTCCTGCCAATACAATTATTAAACCCGGCCAGGTAAAAGCTGGTTTATAAATGATGAGCAACACACAAAATGCAATGGCCATTAAAATATAAACGGCAGGTAATATAGGATAACCAAAAGCTTTGTACGGGCGTTCTGCATGAGGTTTTTTGCCCCGTAAAATAAATATTCCCAGTATGGTCAATGCATAAAACATCACCACTACAAATGAGATCATATCCAGCAGGTCTCCATATTTTCCACTCAGGCATAACAGGGATGCCACGATACACTGTATCCATAATGCAAATTCAGGAACATCATACTTATTCAACACGGCAGCTTTTTTAAAAAACAATCCATCTTTTGCCATGGCATTGTAAACCCTTGCACCGGCAAGTATCAAACCATTGTTGCAGCCAAATGTAGAGATCATGATCATAACAGCGATGAGGTATGTTCCGGTGTTCCCAAAAATGGCCTGGCTCGCAGAAACGGCTACCCGATCCTGTGGTGCAGCTGCAATTTCATTCAGGTGCAGTACACTGATGTACATAAGATTTACCAATACATAGATGAGGGTCACGATCAATGTTCCCAAAAACAAACTGAGGCCGATATTACGCCGGGGATTTCTCACTTCTCCTGCAATGAATGTAACATTGTTCCAGGCATCACTGCTGAAAATGGATCCTACCATCGAAGCTGCAATGGCACCTAATATAGCACTTCCTGTAACCCCACCAATAATGCTTCCATCTGCAGCACGTGATTGCATTTTCCAGCCATCGATCCAGTTGGCATCCCATATTTCTGATTTTGCAGCTACCAAAAATCCAAAAAGGATCAATGCAAAAAGTGATATTAATTTTATTACGGTAAATGTACTTTGTATCGCTTTCCCACCTTGTATTCCTTTTGTATTGATATAAGTAAGGAAAGTGATCAGGACAATAGAAACAACCTGTCCGGCATTGATCTTTATAAATCCAAGATCAGCCAGGATATGTTCGGGGCCCAGGCCGGGCGCCATGTAGGCAAGGAATTTACTGAATGCCACTCCCACTGCTGCGATCGTGGCAGTTTGTATCACTGCAAAAAAACTCCAGCCATATAAAAATCCGGCAAGTGGGTTAAAAGCTTCCTTTAAATAAACGTATTGTCCGCCTGCTTTAGGAAACATGGCACTTAGTTCACCATAACTCAATGCAGCTGTAAGCGTCATAAATCCGGTAATAAGCCATACAGCTATCAACCAGCCTGCACTGCCTACATTGCGGGTAATGTCGGCACTTACGATAAATATCCCCGAACCAATCATGGAACCAGCTACGATCATGGTTGCATCAAACAATCCGAGGGATGGTTTAAAAGAATGATCTGATCCTGTCATAACGATTTTTTTTAAGATTTTGGGTGAGCGGGATCTTTCCAAATAAAAAAACCCGTCGGCTAACGGGTTTCAAGATAAATAAATCTATTTACATTATTGTATATGCATTTCAAATCGCACTGATTATAAGGGTTGCCAACCTTAGTAAAGCTGCTTTTGAGTTGAAATGAATTTATTAAAGGTTGGCAACCTTGCTACCATTTGAAACGCACCTGTTATTGTTTGGCAGTTGCACTCATTTTTTCATTCATTCCGGCAATTACATCATCTGTTATATTAAGGGAAGAATCCTTATAAACCATATAATCAAGCCCTGTGCCGGTTGTAAAAATATACATGTAATTTTTCTGGCTGTTATATTCGGTAAGAAAATCTTTTAGTTTTTTCTGGATATCATCCATGAACTTATAACTTTTCTCATTCAAACGCTGGGAAAGGGATTGCTTTTTTTCATCTACCTGTTGTTGTTCCTGCATTAACTCGCCCTGGAACTGCTGGGCCATTTCCTGTGTTATGGCATTCCCCTTTTTTAAAAACACATTTTTTTTGTTTTCCAGTACTTTGTAGCTGTTTTCCCATTCGGTTTCTATTGCCTTTTGTTCTGCCTCCAGTTCCTTTCTTTTGTTTTTTATATATGTGATATTTTCATTCAGCGAATCCAGCTCAACATAGGCAATTGCAGCATTGGTTCCTGTGTTTCCAACTGCTTTTGAAGCTGTTACTTTAGGTTTTGGATCGTTCGTTTTTTTTGCTGAAAAATGTAAAAAATACAATACAGCTACAGCTATAAAAAGTACTCCATTTATTACCAGCGATAGATTCTTCATTACTTGATTTTTATTTGCCGGCAAGATAATTACAAAGCTTAATATGGCAATATTTTAGAACAAAGTTTTAGGAAAGGCTTAACGAGGATACGGTATTAAAGCTATGCATTAGGGTTTCTGATTTTGTGTATCAGAAAGAATAGATAAAAATCGTTTTATTATTAAAAATAATTATATTAGAGAGGTGAAAGGATGTAGTTATTACTTATAAACAAAAAGCGACTTGTGCCGCTATAAACTTTTCACTACGATATCATCCTTATTTTGAATTAAAAAATGAATG
>JANNBU010000044.1:0-13090 GCA_031385805.1 Ferruginibacter sp. | reverse complement strand
TTTTTCCAAACCCAATTCATACTTCATCATAAAATCAACCCAACGATCTTTATCTCTTGATATTTCTTCTGTGGCTTTATCCTGTAATTCAGGACTCAGGCCTATATTGGCAAAGAACTCTTTTGTTTCTTCTATTTCCCTGTGACGCAAATTTTCTATTTCGTCATATTCCCTTTTCACTTCACTTTTATAATGATCCTGTTCGGTCTTTCCGGCAAGGTATCCGCCAAGTCCCATGGCAATACTGCCTGCTGCAATTTCTGCAATGCCGGCAATTACAATGATACTGCTGCTGTCCACTACACCACTCAATCCCGCCGCCAATGCAAAGGGAACTGTAAGGCCATCACTCATACCGATCACAACGTCTCTTAACAGGTCGGAACTTTTTAAATGAGATTCAACATGATCGTGGTGAAGGTGTGTATCCATGCTGTAATTTTTATTGAAGATAAATTTAAAATCACATAAAGGAAATTAATACTCAATATTCAATTTTAAACTATCAATGCTCAATTAAAAACACGGACTGTATTAGTTGAATATTGAGCATTGAAAATTGTTTGTTGAATATTTTTGTATTCAACTTTGGCTTACAGTATTATTTTGCATCATCTTCTACAAAAGCCTCCACCGATCTTTTAATAATATCAACACAATCCATCACCTGTTCTTTTGTAATTATCAGTGGTGGTGCAAAGCGTATCTTATCACCATGTGTTGGTTTTGCAAGCAAGCCATTCTCTTTCATTAACAGGCAAAGGTTCCAGGCAGCTTCGGGGTCACGGTGATCAATAACGATCGCATTCAATAATCCTTTCCCGCGAATGGTTTTTATTAAAGGCAATTGTAACTTTTGTAATTCGGTTCTAAAAAATTCTCCCATTGCAGCTGCATTTGCTGCCATGTTCTCATTCTTTAAAACATTCAATGCAGCAATGGCTACTTTACAGGCTAACGGGTTTCCGCCATAAGTACTTCCATGTTCGCCAGGTTTAATGGTAAGCATGATCTCATTGTCTGCTAATACAGCGCTCACGGGCAATACGCCACCACTTAATGCCTTGCCAAGTATAACAATATCCGGTCTTACATTTTCAATGTCACAGGCAAGCATGGTGCCTGTTCTGCAAAGTCCCGATTGTATCTCATCTGCAACCATCAGCACATTGTATTCCCTGCATAATATTCTTACACCGGTATAATATCCATCATCAGGAACAATTACGCCGGCCTCGCCCTGTATGGGTTCAAACATGAATGCGGCAACATTTTTATCCTGTAATGCTTTTTCCAATGCAGGCAGGTCGTTGAATGGGATTACTTCATAACCCGGAACGAAGGGGCCATAACTATTCTTTGCAGTAGGATCGGTGCTGAAAGAAATTACGCCAAGTGTTCTTCCATGAAAATTGGCAGAACAAACAATGATCTTTGCCTGGTTCTCTGCAATTCCTTTCACTTCATATCCCCACTTACGGCTAAGCTTAATAGCAGTTTCCACGGCTTCTACACCGGTGTTCATCGGCAATACCTTATCGTATCCGAAATAAGATGTAATAAATGCCTCATATTCTCCCAACAGATTATTATGGAATGCTCTGGATGTAAGTGTTAGCTCTAGTGCCTGCTCTGTCAATGCAGCAATGATCTTAGGATGACAATGCCCCTGGTTCACAGCTGAATAACCACTGAGGAAATCATAATACCTTTTGTCATCTACATCCCAGAGATATACACCCGAACCTTTCTTAAGTACAACCGGCAACGGATGATAATTATGTGCGCCGTGTTTTTCTTCCAGATCAAGATAATGTTGTGTATTCTTTGTTAATTGAATTGTTGTATTCATATAAATAGTATAAAGCGTAAATAAAGTTTGAAAAAAATAAAGCTAAAAACCGCAGAGGTTTATTCCCCCTTTAGTGGGTTCGGGGGTGCTGTCTATCCTCGATGATTCAGCAGATCAAGATTGCTGCCAAGAAATTTTTGTATCGTAGAATTGTAATTAATAAGGCGAAGGTAAAAAATTAAACCCATTTCCAAAAGTAATTAGAAGGAAATTTAAATACAGGATCTGCTTTCTTTTCAAAAATACCAAATACAGTGCTGCCACTTCCACTCATGGATGCATATACAGCACCCGCGGTTATCAATCCTGCTTTTATTTCAGCAATTTCGGTATGGGCTTCAAACACAGGTTTTTCAAAGTCATTGCCGATATTTAGCTGCCATGTTGAAACAGGTAATGCGACCAGGTTCCTTAAACTATTTTCTTTTGTTTCGATATTGATATTTGAAAAAGCCCATCCGGTACTGATATGAATATCCGGGTTCACCAATAGTATCTTATAAGCGGAAAGATCAGGCGAAATTTCTTCCAGTATTTCCCCGCGGCCGGTTGCATAACATGGTTTATTGATGATAAAAAAGGGGCAATCACTTCCCAATTGTAAGGCGTAACTGATCAATTGTTCAACTGATAAATTCAGATCAAATTTCTCGTTGATCAATTTCAACACAAACGAAGCATCTGCAGAACCTCCCCCAAGTCCCGCACCCATGGGAATCGTTTTATGCAGGTGCATGTTTACATTTGGTAATAAAGGAAAATCTTTTTTTAATAAATAATATGCCTTTATACAAAGGTTATCCTGTTCGTTTCCGGGAATTTTTAAACCAGACTGTGTGTAGGAAATTTCTTTATTTGTGCAAGAATCTTCTATTATCTCAACAGCATCTTTTAATGCAACGGGAATAAAAATGGTTTCAATATTATGAAATCCACCTGCTCTCTTATTTAAAACGCGGAGGCCGATATTGATTTTACAATTTGGAAATGCGACCATCGGTAGTTTATTAATTACTTCTTCCCTCTGCTTTTCATTTCATCCCTGATAGCAATGGCTTTTATATAATCCTCATGTTCCAGTACTTCAGTTAAAAGTGTATTCAATTCTTCCATGGTCATGGATTGTAAATTGTCTTTGCCGCCAGTTTCAGAAGTAACAGCACTGCCGGTGGGTGTTTTCTTTTGATCATCTTCCATCAATACACCCGCCTGGTCAAGAATATTATCATAAGTATAAATGGGACAACCAAAACGCACAGCCAGTGCAAGTGCATCAGAAGTACGTGAATCAATTTCTACGGTATCATTCGCCGAACTGCAAACGAGTTTTGAATAAAAGATGCCTTCCTGCAGGTCGTTGATAACGATCTCATGTAATTCAACATTGAAAGCCATCATAAAATTCTTCATCAGGTCATGCGTAAGCGGTCGGCTTGGGTTCATGCGTTCCAGTGCAACGGCAATAGCCTGTGCTTCAAAACCGCCGATAACGATGGGTAAGCGGCGCAGGCCGTTTATCTCTCCCAACACTACTGCATAAGAGTGTGTTTGGGTAATGCTGTGCGACAATGCTACTATTTCCAGTTCTATCTTCTTCATGCCCTGTTTCCGGGGTTATTTAAATAATAAAAGCAAATATAAAAATAAATGCCTTTCAAATTTAACTGAAAGGCATTTAATAAAAGTTTTATGGCTTATTATGACCCTTTTATTTTCTTAACTGCTTCAATGATCTTCGGCATTACTTCAAAAGCATCTCCAACAATTCCATAATCCGCTGCTTTAAAGAAAGGCGCCTCAGGATCTTTATTGATAACAACGATCGTTTTGCTGCGGTTAACACCTGCCAGGTGCTGAATGGCACCGGAGATACCGATGGCAATGTATAAATTAGGTGCAATGGCCAATCCTGTCTGGCCTACGTGTTCATGGTGCGGACGCCAATCGCTATCTGCAACCGGCCTACTGCAGGCAGTTGCTGCACCAAGCAAGGTAGCCAGTTCGGTAACCATTCCCCAATTCTCAGGGCCTTTTAAACCGCGGCCGCCACTTACAACAATTTCGGCTTCACTCAAGGGAACTTCACCTACTACTTTATTAATGTTTGTAACTTCTACTTTGGCAGCATCAATGGTTGCAGCAAATGGAACGACTTCGGCCATACCGGTTCCTGTTACAATGCTGAATGAATTCGGGTTTAATGCAATGATCTTTTTTGCACTGGTAACAGCAATATTGGCAAATGCCTTACCGCTGAATACTGTTTTCTTTACGCTGAAACCATTGATTAAGTCAGGTAATGCGATCGCACCCGATACCAATCCCGCTTTTAAACGCACACTCAATCTTGCCGCAATGGATTTGCCGGAACTATTGTTAGAAAAAACGATCACATCTGCCCCCGTTGCTTCTGCGGCCTGTGCAATAATTTTTGTATAAAGCTGTGCATCTAAATTATTCAATGCAGCATCACTTACAGTATGCACTTTTTTGATACCATAATTTCCAATAGATGCAAGATCATCTTTAACTGCTCCCAATACGATCGCCTCTGCAGTTGTGCCGGTTTGCTCAGCTACTTTGGCTGCATAATTAGCGGCTTCTAAAGATGATTTTTTTATGTGGCCGTCTGCCTGGTCAAGAAAAACTAGTACGCTCATGATATGTTGTTTGCCCTTGTCCCCTAAAGGGGACTTAGGTAGTTAATTTATTATTTTTTGGTATCTGATTAATTTTGATGGTTTATATTATGTAATTGTAAATGTTCAATAATGGGATACAGTAAAAGTGAGTGACACAACAATGTGGAATAGAATTCCTGAAGTTGACCACAAAAATATTAAAGTGCCATATTAAAGAACTAACTATTTAATTATAAAATTTCATCCCAAGTTCCCCTTTAGGGGACAGGGGTGAGTTTTTAAATCACCCTCGCTTCCTCATGCAACAACCTCACCAACTCCTCCGGTGTATCTGGCGAAACAAGCTTCACTCCTGCTTTTGCCGGAGGAAGATCAAATGAAACAATACTTGTCAATGAATCGGCGGTTACAGGATCAACCACTTTCAATGGTTTTGACCTTGCACCCATGATACCCCTCATATTCGGAATGCGTTGTTCGGCCATACCTTTTTGGCAACTGACCACCACCGGTAGTTTCACCTTACCTGTTTCTTCACCGCCTTCTATTTCACGTACAGCAATGGCATTTCCGCTTTCAATGTCTAATTTTGAAGCATGGGAAACATATGGCATGTCAAGCATTTCTGCAACCATGCCGCCAATAGATGATCCGTTGTAATCAATGGTTTCTTTACCGGTAAGGATCAGGTCATAACCACCATCTTTTGCTACTGCCGCAATTTGTGATGCGATATTATAACTATCGGCATTTTCAGTATTCACACGGATGGCTTCATCACCACCAAGTGCCAGTGCTTTGCGGATGATAGGTTCGCTATCTGCCGATCCAACATTTACTAAGTGCAGCACTGTAGCAGGATCTGTTTCCTTTAATTCAATCGCCCTTACCAATGCATACCATTCGTCGTAAGGATTGATGATCCATTGCACGCCGTCAACTGCAAATTTCGTATTGTTATCTGCGAAGGCTATTTTTGCCGTAGTATCAGGCGTTTTGCTAATGCAAACTAATATCTTCATGTATTAATTTTTTCCTTTTATACTCCGCCGGGGCAGAAAAAGGGATTAGGGAATAAAGGTTGTTTATGCAACTAAGTGCAAATATAAGCGTTGCAAAGGTAATTTGAAAACATCGTTTAAAAAATAAGTTTCATGAGCAGGATAGAAAAATTATTGGAGTTTATGAAAACATCGGGCAAGGATAGCTTCCTACAGCACGCACTGGCGCTTGAGTATATCAAAACCGGTAATGACGAGGAGGCCCGTAAACTTTTTAATGAAATATTGCTGCGTGAGCCAACATATATCGGGTCTTATTATCATTTGGGTAAATTATTGGAGAGGGTGGCAGATTTTGACAAGGCGGTCAGGGTTTATCAAAGAGGTATGGAAGAAGCAAAAAAAGCAGGGGACAATCATAGTTATAATGAATTACAAGCTGCGCTGGAGGATATAGAAGATTAGTTTATAGTTCTTAGTTCATAGTTTTTGGTTGCCGGCATTTGTTTTTCAAAAGTACATTGTTGTGTCACTCACTTGTACGGCATACCATTATTCAGCTTTTATAAAAACAACCAATAAATAAACCAGTAAGCTAAATTGGATCAAGGATATATGGATCTTCTAAAACAATTGCAACAATATGTCATGACCGAAAACCTCTTTCAACCGAAAGATAAATTGCTTATTGCTTTAAGTGGAGGTGTGGATTCTGTTGTATTATGTGAATTGTGCAAACAGGCAGGGTTTGATTTTGCCATTGCACATTGCAATTTCCAACTGCGTGGAAAAGAAAGTGATGAAGATGAAGATTTTGTAAAGCAGCTTGCAAAAAAATATGGAGTAGATTTTTTTGTAAAGAAATTCGATACAGAAAAATACGCCACAGAAAATAAACTCAGCATACAAGTTGCCGCCAGAAATTTGCGATACGACTGGTTTGCAGAACTATTAAACCCTGAAACCCTGAAACCTTTAAACTATTTATTAACCGCACACCATGCCGATGACAACATCGAAACCATCCTCATGAATTTTTTTAAAGGTTCGGGTATCAATGGCATAAAAGGGATAGTTCCAAAGCACGATAAAATTGTGAGGCCGTTATTGTTTGCAAAAAAAGAAGATTTATTGGCATTTGCAACCGAACACAAACTTGCTTACCGGGAAGATTCATCTAACAGCAGCGATAAATATACCCGAAATTATTTCAGGAATCAATTGATACCAGGTCTGGAAAAAGTGTTTCCACAGGTAAAGGAAAATATTATTGACAATGCAGATCGTTTCAGGGATATAAATATTTTGTACCGGCAGGCTGTGGATATTGTTATAAAAAAATTAGTTACAGTAAAAGATAATGAAATACATATTCCTGTTCTTAAATTATTAAAAACAGCAGCGCTTCCAACCATTCTTTACGAGATCATTAAAGAGGCAGGTTTCGCTGCACAGCAAACCGGTGAAGTGATCAAATTATTAAAAGCTGATTCTGGTAAATTCATTCAATCCGGTACACACCGTATTTTGCACAACCGAAACTGGCTGATCATTTCACCATTGGATAATACTTTTGCAGGTCATTATATAATTGAAGAAAATGAAAAGGAAATAATTTTTACTGCCGGGAAAATCATTATTGAAAAAACCATTGATCAAAAGATCGTTATCAATAATAATATTGCCATGCTGGAGGCATCACAAATTAAATTCCCTTTATTACTCAGGAAATGGAAGCAGGGCGATTATTTCTACCCACTGGGCATGCAAAAAAAGAAAAAGCTCAGTAGGTTTTTTATTGACCAGAAATTATCCCTGAATCAAAAAGAAAATACGTGGGTGATTGAATCTGCAAAAAAAATTCTCTGGATTGTGGGTATGCGTATTGATGACCGCGTAAAGATTACTCCTCATACAAAAGAAGTATTGAAACTAACAATAACCTCTTAAACGTCTGAAACCCAGTCTGCCGACAGGCATGCTTTAAACGTTTTAAACTTTCTACCCGCTGCCAAACAAACTCGGGTGTTTTAATTTTTCAATGATCTGGTCAAATAATCCCGGCTGCAGGGTTGAAATTAGTATGAGTGTAAAAGCCAATCCAAATAATGCTCCCCATAAATGTGCATCATGGTTTACATTGTCTCCGCCTTTTTTGCCCATATACACGCAATACACTATATACAGGACAGCAAATAATAATGCAGATATTTTAAGAGCGCCATATAAGTAAACACTGCTCCATGGATTAAAAATGATCGCAGCAAAAAGTACGGCAGATACAGCCCCTGATGCTCCCAACGCCCTGTAATTATAGTCATCTTTATGTTTGATATAACTGGGAATATCTGATACTATTAGCCCGGCAAAATATAAAATAATATAAGATACTTCACCACCTAAACCAAAATTTGAAAAATAATATTCAATAGCAGAACCAAAAAAGTATAAGGTAAACATGTTAAAGATCAGGTGCATCCAGTCGGCATGTAAAAAACCGGAGGTTATAAAACGATAATATTGATTTTCTCTTTTTACCCGGGAGGGCCACATAATGGTTTTATCTACAAAAGCAGCATTGGAAAAACCAATAAGCGAAAAAATAACATTGGCAACAATGATGCCGATGGTAACAGGGATAGCCGAAAAATCCATTTTATATCTTTCTTCAAAACTAAGCAAAATTGTACCGTCAATTGCGGCTAAAGTCTTGTCTCAGGTAAAATAAACCTTGGGAATTTTTTTGTTGGTATGCTTTTTGGCACTTAACAGGTAACTAAATAGCCAATCAATGAAATCAATTAAATATTTTTCAATACTCGTTATAGCAATTACTTTATTCAGCTGTGAAGCTATTAAAAACGGTTCCAATACCACGGGAGGCCTTTTTTCACTGAACGGGCAATGGGAACTGATTTCCAATTCACCGGAAAATACATTGATTGGCAGTAAACTTTATGTAGCTCCGGTTATTTCTGAAGGCAGATTCACTGTTTTGTTAAATAATACCCAATGCTTTCGTGAGAATGATGTAAAATGGAAAAACATTACACCCGAAGGCAATGGAGGATTTTCTTTGAATAATCTATTGAGTAACTGTAATGCAGGAGCCTTAAATTACCAGCCTGCAACTATTTATGTTATAAGCAACAATGAAATAAGATTAAACGGCAAAAATGTAGCTGGGACCGTGAATGTACAGGTTTGGCGAAGAATTAAATAAGTGAACTGGAAATGATCAAAACAACCATCATATTATCTAACTATGATGATATTTTTCATTTCTTAAAATACTGCATGCACGATAAACCTGTTCGGCCAATATCAATCTTACCAACTGGTGTGGAAAGACGAGTGCTGATAAACTCCATTTATAGTCAGCCCGTTTTAGTGCAGCCTCACTCAAACCAAATGCACCGCCAATTAAAAACACCAGGTTCTTTTCACTTTCATTGGCACGTTGTTGTATAAATGCAGCCAATCCTTCACTGTTCAATTGTTTACCTCTTTCTTCCAGTACAACTAAGAAATCTTCTTTCTTCAAAAGATCAAGTATGATTTCCCCTTCTTTTATTTTAAGATCAGCTTCACTCATCATTCCCGCATTTTTTGGCATAGGAATGATATGCCATTGCACCGGGAAATAATTCGATATGCGTTTGGTAAACATTTCCACGCCTTCTTTTACATAGCGCTCATGCGCTTTGCCGATACTCCAGAATTGTAGTTTCATCTCAATAGTTTTTGTATTGCTATCAAATTTATATTATGCTATGTAACCAGAAAATTGCAGTCGCACATGAACTTTCCACTCGCCATTCCCCACTTTCCACTACCCACTCGCCA
This sequence comes from Ferruginibacter sp., assembly GCA_031385805.1. Lineage (GTDB taxonomy): Bacteria > Bacteroidota > Bacteroidia > Chitinophagales > Chitinophagaceae > Ferruginibacter. Next base: position 3,749 of record JANNBU010000044.1, on the reverse strand, counting down.
CTACCTCTTTTCAGTTTCCAGCCGAAGTAAAAAATCAAACAGGTTGACTTCTGTAGGGATCTGTAATTTTTTCCTCAGCCTGTAACGGCTTATCTCTATACCTCTTGTGGAAATGTTCATTAATTGCGCAATCTCTTTGGTTGATAAATTCATTCGTAAATAAGCACAAAGTTTTAGTTCGTTCGGAGATATTGTGGGATGCTTTCCTTTGATAACAACTAAAAAATCGCTGTGCACTTTATCAAAATGTTTGGCAAAATGCTGCCACTCTTTATCCATGTTATCATCTTCAGTAAGTGTTTTAGTCATTTTCTTCAACTCAGTAACAGCCTGTTGATTATCAAGACTCTTTAATACGTGCGTTAGTTCGCCTTTTATTTTTGAAAATAATTCTCCCTTCTTAACCAGGTGCATAGCTGAAGAGGCTAGTTCAGAATTTTTAAAATTGATCTCCGCTTCCAGTTTTTCATTTCGTAAGGCTACTATTTCACTTTCCGTTTTGTTTAATTCCAACTCATGAATATAGGAGAGTCTTTTTTGTTCTTCTTCATGTTTTTCCTGCTGTGATTTGAATTTTTTCTTTTGCCAGCGGTAATAAACATAAAGCCCCGTGATAAGTATAAGTGCTAATAAGACATTTGCCCATATTGTTTGATACCAGGGGGGGAGAATATTAAATGAATAAACAGATATGGCAGACTCAATACCCAGGTTGTTCCTCACTTTTGTTTCAAAACTGTATTTACCTCCTGGTAAATTTGTATATTCTTTTTCTGTTCGGTTTGTCCATTCCGACCAGGTCTTTTCAAAACCTTTCAACCTGTAACTATATTCAAGATTTGATTGATTGCCAAAAAGTGAAGAAGAAAATTCGAATCGTATCGTTTTCCAATCATTTTGTATTTCAGGAATATTATCAGCATCCTGGAACTGTTTTTCATTCACATCTTCATAGTATCCTCCAAATAAAAGACTATCAGTGTTGTTTATGATCCTTACGGTTCTCACATGTACCTGCAGGTTTGGCACCGTTTGTTTATACTTTTCATAATTGATATGATAAAATCCTTTTTCACCTCCTATAAAAATATTGTTTTCGTTTACCGGGTAAATAAATTCAAACCCACTTAATAGCTTATTATTCAATTCCGGAAAGTAGATATTAGCAGGCTCTTTACCAGTCAGGTCAACCACACCCAAAGTTTTTTCATGAATAAACCAAATATTGCCGGCTATATCTTCCTTCAGGTAACGGATACTTTGATCGCCTAAAAGTTTTTTGTAATAGGGAGATTGTTCAAAATTATCTTTTTGCCTGTTGTATATAAAGACACCCTTCTCTGTAGCAACTACCACTTCATTTTTTATTTTGTAAACATGGTTATTAAGCAGAGAAGGCAGCCCTTGTTTATCAGTATAAGTATTGGTTTTGTAAGACCCATTTATGTCTTTGAAAATTTTATATACGCCATGATAAGGATGCGATACCCATAAGTTATCTTCATTATCAATAGCAATAAACCTGGATGATTCATTAAAGTTGGGTATTTGAAGTGATTGCCTGAACTGCCCATCATTAAAATCAAAAAACACCAGCCCTTTGTAATTGCCCGCTACCATTTGTGATGATGGAAATGTGCCCGATAATGGTACAAAATTCCAGTAACCGGTATTTGATGAAATTGGTTGTGCTGTATTCTCTTTTATAATAAATGCTCCTTCATGATGTCCCATCAGCAACTGGTTATTGATTACTGATAATCCCCAGGTTTGTCCTTTTGAATTATTCACCGAAAAGAAATCAGCCTTGCTGAAACTCAGGTCCTTCATCGGTTGCACTAAGGCATTGTATAATCCATTGGAAGTGCCTAAAAACAAATGATTGTCATGAATAATGGCAGTATATCCCGAGCCGTTCTGCAGAAAAGGATTGAGTTGCTTGATGGAACTGTTATAAGCAATAAAATCAATTCCATTATCAAGGCCTAACCATAAATTACTTTGATTGTCAAGAAAAATACTCAACACGTTGTTGTTTTGCAGGCCTTCGGTCCTGGAAAAACTTTGAATAATATTTCCTTTCCGATCGGTAATATATACTCCATTATTGTTTGTAGCTAATGCAATCCATTCATTATTTACTGCCGTAGCTGCATAAATCCTTTCATTTTCGAAAAGCTGGTTATTGGGGTTTTGCAGTTTGGAAATGCCTGTTTTCGAAAGAGAGAACAGGCCACTTTTTAAAGTGCTGATTAAAGCGCTGTCTTTCTGTATGGGTAATATACCGGTCACCGGATCATTAGCCGGGAGTTCATTTTTCACTAATAATGGAACCCATACTTCATTTTCAAAACGCATCAACCCTTTTTTGTAATCATGGGCATACAGGGTTTCATTGCAAATACCTAAGTATGCCCATTCTGAAGGAGCATTATAAACTGCAACTGTTTGGTTGGTAAATTTGAAAATTTTATTCGTTGAGCGAAAGAAAATATTTTTATTGTAGGATACTATATCCCAAACGTCTCCAAAAGATCTGTCTTTTGCTGAAATAAATTGAGTTAAGGAATGGTATTGAAGCCTGCCGTTTTTCGCCGGAGAAAAATACCCAAGTTCATCCTGGCCGCCAACATAAATTTTATTATCCGTTCCGATTTCAACAGATCTTACAATTGTCTTATTGGGTAAAGAATACAAATTCCAGTATCTTCCATCAAAGGAAACTAAACCCTCATTATTGGCTACATAGATGATACCATTTTTATCCTGCTTAATATCCCAATTTTGTAAACCAGCACTATAGGTCTGTTTGGAATAATTGATCACATCGGGAAGCCCAATGGTATTTTGGCAACATACAGTAAATGGCAAAAAAATCAGCAGGAGCAAATTTTTCATATTCGCATACATCAATTGTGTTGTGAAGGTATATAAATTAGGCTGATGTAGTAATGAAGTAGTATAAATAGCCTTAAAATCAATAATTTATAATTTTTGATGTAGTAATGATGTGGCTTTTTATATTGAAACTGTAGTGGTTGAATATATATTTACATTCGAATTATTGTCAATTTTTCTCTCAGCTAAAATGATTGCTATATGAAATTTAAAATCACATTACTGTGCCTGGGTATTTTTTTCGGGAGTTTTTTTCAGCAGGCAATAGCACAAAATATTTCTGTTTCAGGAAAAGTTAAGAATAAGACTACCGGAGAGCCATTGGTTGGAGTAACCATATCAGTCCAGGGAGCTTCTAATTCTACCGTTACAGACGCAAACGGAAATTTCACTATTTCTGTTCAAAAAGGCGGTACACTGGCAATAACTTACACAGGTATGGATCCAATCCGATACAGGGTTATTAATGCAGGGGCCATTGATATACAGATGCAAGAAGCCAACAAGAGTTTAAATGAAGTGGTGGTTGTGGGTTATGGCACAAAAAAAAGAAGGGATCTTTCTACTTCTATTTCTTCAGTTTCAGCAAAAGAAATTGCAGCAACACCTGTGGCAGATGCCGCACAGGCTTTGCAGGGAAGGGTGTCGGGTGTAACAATTGTTCAGGGCAGCGGCGCACCGGGTGGAACGGGTGGTACCAGTATCAGAATCAGGGGTATTTCTTCTATAAACAATATAAATAGTCCATTAATCGTGGTTGACGGGTATCCATTGCCTGAACAGGGAGCTGATAATATATTGAATTCTTTCGGTACAGGAGATATCGAATCCATTGACGTGTTAAAAGATGC
>JANNBU010000028.1:0-3237 GCA_031385805.1 Ferruginibacter sp. | reverse complement strand
GAACAAACTGTGTTTATGATGGCTGCCGGGCATGGTTAAACTCAGATGATGGATGGGATAATTTACTATCAAACGGAACTGTTACATTTCATTACTGCTGGTCTTTTTGGAATGGATATTATGAACCTTTTCCCGGTGCTGCATGGATATGTGCGGGTGATGGTGCCGGATTTAAGCTTGGACCACCAACTGACACAAGTATAGCATCAATTACTACAAGATTTATGAACAACTGTTTGGCTTTTGAAAATAAATATTCCGGCTTTGATCAGAATGGTACTTCACCAACTGGCCAGGAATCTACACTTTACCAGATTTATAATTGTACTGCCTATAAAAACGGATCAGCCGATGGTGATTGCCAGGGCAACCAATTTTGGTTTCTATATGGGTTTGACCTGGGCTGTATTGGTACATCAGGGGCTAAGCCATTTGATCTAAAGAATAATATTTCTTATGCAAATTATTTACCTACTCCATTTCCGGCAGCAACAAATCCATTGGGATCTGGTATAAGGTATTCAGGATCCAATATCAACAATGATCACAATAGTTGGGATGGATTACAACAACCGAATACGCAATGGGCCAATGGTACTAATATCACAAATGCAGATTTTTTAAGTGTATCATCTATAGGTACGGATGGTCCCCGACAGGTTAATGGCAGCCTTCCAATACTAAATTTTATGAGACTTTCTCCATCGTCCCCATTAATAAACACAGGCACAAATGTTGGGTTACCGTTTAATGGATCAGCCCCTGATGTTGGTGCTTTTGAATTCGATACCAGCATAATTACGATAGTAAGCCTGAAATTGTATTTGCAGGGTTATTATATTGGTGGCGGACAAATGGAACCTGTATTAATGAACCAGCATGCTGGTTCAAGTACAACTGAAACAGATATCATCACAGTAGAAATGCACAGTTCATCTTTCCCTTATGGTACTGTATCCGCAACCACCGGTATTCTTAATACAAATGGTACAATAGCTGTAGGTTTTCCATCAGCTGTATCGGGCCCTCATTCTATCGCTATCAGGCATAGGAATACCATACAAACCTGGAGTACAACACCTGTAACTGTAGGTAGTTCACCGGCAAATTATGATTTTAGTACAGATGCTAACAAGGCGTACGGAGATAACCAGGCGATGGTTGAACCAGGCGTTTGGGCAATGTACACTGGTGACCTTAACCAGGATAATTTCATTGATGGAAATGATTTCCCGCAATTTGATCTTGATAGTTCTAATGCTGTGTCGGGGGAATATGCAGGAACAGATATGAACGGTGACGGGTTTGTTGATGGAAATGATTTTCCAATATTTGATAGCAACAGTTCTAATTCAATCATTTCTCTTTTTCCGCAATAACCCGCAAAACGAATAAATTCAATGCCCGAACTATCCTGCTCATTACTCCCGGTAAAACAAGAAAATCAGCAGCCCGCTACATAAAAAAAATTACTTTTGCAGCCTTAAACAATTATTATGAGCAAAGGAACTGTTTCAAATTTTATTGAACATCATTATCGTCATTTCAATGCAGCTGCTTTAATGGATGCAGCCAAAGGCTATGTAACACACCTGGATGAAGGTGGCAAAATGATGATTACCCTTGCCGGAGCCATGAGTACGGCTGAACTCGGATTGAGCCTTGCAGAAATGATACGGCAGGATAAGGTTGCCATCATCAGCTGTACCGGTGCAAATCTGGAAGAAGACATCATGAACCTGGTGGCACACAGTCATTATAAAAGAGTACCGAATTACAGGGACCTAAGCCCGCAGGAAGAATGGGACCTGTTGGAAAATCATTTCAACCGGGTAACAGATACATGCATACCCGAAGAAGAAGCATTCAGAAGATTGCAACAACATATTCATAAAATATGGAAGGATGCTGATTCTACAGGAGAAAGGTATTTTCCGCATGAATATATGTATAAGATGTTATTGAGCGGTGTGTTGGAACAGTATTATGAAATTGATCCTAAGAACAGCTGGATGCTTGCAGCAGCTAAAAAAAATATCCCGATCGTTGTACCGGGCTGGGAAGACAGTACCATGGGAAATATCTTTGCGTCTTACATCATTAAAAATGAATTGAAAGCCAGTACCATGAAAAGCGGTATTGAATACATGGTTTGGCTGGCCGATTGGTACCGGAATAATTCAAGTGGTAAAGGCGTTGGGTTTTTCCAGATAGGTGGTGGTATTGCCGGTGATTTTCCGATCTGTGTGGTGCCGATGATGTACCAGGACCTTGAATGGCATGATGTTCCGTTCTGGAGTTATTTCTGCCAGGTATCAGATTCAACAACATCTTATGGTTCTTATTCAGGTGCTGTGCCAAATGAAAAAATAACCTGGGGAAAACTAGATATTACTACACCTAAGTTTATTGTGGAAAGCGATGCTACCATTGTAGTGCCGTTGATATTTGCGTGGGTGCTTGGATGGTAAGGTTATGTTATGTATGATATATGATGTGAGATGTTTGATTTTGGTGACCATTACATCATATATCATACATCTCACATCATACATTTTTTATCTGCCTCTTGTTGCACTTTCCGGTAATGGAATATCTCTTTTCAACATTTCATCACGGTTGGCAATTTCCCATGCAGTATGAAAGATCATTTTCACTCTTTTTTCAAATAGATCCCAGTTGATCTTATCAATGGTATCCGAAGGTTTATGATAATCTGCTTTCAACATACCATCATAGAAGAACAAAATAGGTACTCCTTTGCGGGCAAAATTATAATGATCGCTGCGGAAATAGATCCTGTTGGGGTCAGCCGGGTCATCAAATTTATAATCCAGCACCAGGTTTGTATATTTTTTATTGACAGCTTCATTTATAATGGGAAGATCGCTGCTTAGTTTATCATGTCCCACCACATAAACGTAATTCATGGTATCGGCAGTTTTTCTTTCCGAATCTATTCTTCCCACCATATCGGTATTAAGGTCAACGCTTGTTTTTTCTAAAGGAAAAACCGGGTGATCACTGTAATATTCACTGCCCAAAAGCCCTTTTTCTTCACCACTAACGGTCATGAATACCATTGTACGGCGGGGGCCTTTTCCCTTTCTTTTTGCTTTGATAAATGCTTTGGCCATCTCAATAACAGCTACAGTTCCACTGCCATCATCGTCAGCACCGGGATAAATTTTCCCATCATGCATTCCCAGGTGATCGTAATGCGCCGTAAGAAAAACA
>JANNBU010000476.1:0-3320 GCA_031385805.1 Ferruginibacter sp. | reverse complement strand
GTGATGCCAGAAGTGGACGAGGTCGATGTTCAGATCGATCCCATGGATCTTCGAATCGACACTTTCTGTTCATCCGGTGCCGGCGGCCAGAGTGTCACGGGCAGTTTCATCATCAGGGGCATCAGCACCACGCAATTGCTTGTAGATATGCTGTACCGCTTCCAGTTCACTGTTACTGGTATCTTTATTTAATGTATTGTAGATAATTGCATAATCACCACTCACTTCTTCTTTCTGGATAAACACGCTCTTCACATCCATTTCCAGGATCATGGCAATATTTGATTCATCCAAAATAGAATCCCTTTCAAGGATGATCTCATTTCTTTCGATAGAAACTACTTCACCGGTATCTTCATCCACAAAATCTTCTACCCATGTACGTAATACACGTGCAGCAAGACGTTTTCCTACATTTTTCTCTAATGTTTTTTTATCCGCTTTAACTTCATCAGCCATGCCGAATAATTCCAGGATATCTTTATCTGTTTCAAAACCAATAGAACGTAATAAAGTGGTAACCGGGAATTTTTTCTTACGATCAATGTATGCGAACATTACATTGTTGATATCTGTTGCAAATTCCATCCAGGCACCTTTGAAAGGGATAACCCTGGCAGAATAGATCTTGGTACCATTCGGGTGAACCGACTGGCCGAAGAATACACCCGGTGAACGGTGCAACTGGCTAACAACAACCCTTTCAGCACCATTGATCACAAAAGTACCTCTTGGTGTCATGTAAGGAATGTTTCCCAAAAACACGTCCTGAACAATCGTCTGAAAATCCACATGCTCTTCATCATTACAGCTAAGGCGAAGCTTGGCTTTTAAAGGGACAGCATAAGTCAATCCTCTTTCAATACACTCATCGATCGAATACCTTGGAGGATCCACGAAGTAGTCAAGAAATTCCAGTACAAAAATATTACGTGTATCAGTAATCGGAAAATTTTCCTTGAATACACGGAACAGCCCTTCAACATTACGTTTATCGGGTGTAGTTTCTAACTGGAAAAAATCTTTGAACGATTGGATCTGGATTCCGAGCAAATCGGGTGTTTCTGCCAGAAGTTCAACTTTTCCAAAATTGATACGCTGTGCAGCGGGTGATTTAGTTGCAGACATATTGTAATTAAGACTTTTAAGTGTGCGAAGGTTCTTTAAAATAAAGTTGTGATTCAGGCGACGAACCTGCCTGCCGGCAGGCAGGTGCCACTAACCCTAAATTAAAGGAGGGCAAAGGTACGGAAAACTCTTTGGATTATTTCAGGATTTTTTGAAAATTTTATGTATTGGTTTGGTTTTTGTAGAAAAGGGCATTTTTCAGGATTTTCAGCCCTTTAAGCAGTTTGCAAAATACAAAAAGACCGAAGATTTCTCCCCGGCCTTTAAAGCTATTTTTATAAGAACAATTAAGCCACTTCAACTTCAGCACCAGCTTCAGTTAATTTTGTTTTAAGTTCTTCTGCTGTTGCTTTATCAACACCTTCTTTAACTGGTTTTGGAGCGCCATCAACTAAGTCTTTAGCTTCTTTAAGTCCTAATCCGGTTAATTCTTTAACGATCTTAACGATCGCAAGTTTGTTAGCACCTGCTGCTTTCAGAATAACATTGAAAGATGTTTTTTCTTCAACTGCTGCCGGGCCATCGCCACCGCCACTCATTACAACTGCAGCTGCAGCCGGTTCGATACCATACTCTGATTTTAAGAATTCAGCTAATTCCTGAACTTCCTTTACTGTTAAACCTACAAGGTTTTCTGCTAATGCTTTTACGTCTGCCATGATGTTTGATTTTTTCCGGCTTCATACCCCGCCGCCTGGCAGGGTCCGTCGGATAGTTTAAAAAAATTGTTTTATAATTATTTGCCTGCAAAAATGCCAAACAATATAATACTTAATTACTCAGCTGCCGGCACTTCTGGTGCCGCATCTGTTGCTTCTGCTACAGGAGTTTCCGGTGCTGCTGTTACAGGTGTTTCGGCAACGGGAGTTTCTACTACAGGAGCTTCAACAACAACTGCTGCAACCGGAGCTGCTTCTGCAACCGGGGCTTCAGCTTTTGCTGCATCTTTATTTTGCAATGCTCCCAATACACGTTGAATAGGTGCTTGCAATAAGCCAATGATCTCGCCAATAAGCTCGTTCTTGGTTTTGATCTGTGTAAGCGCTTTCAATTGATTATCGCCAACAAATACATCACCGTTTATGAAAGCTGCTTTTAATACAGGCCTTTCATTGTTGTTCTCCTTGCGGAAACTGCTGAGAATAACAGCCGGATCTTTAGGATTTTCGCTGAATAACAAAGCTGTTACTTTGTGCAGAGAATCATAAACACCTGCATACTTTTCGGTATCGATGCTTTCAAGTGCTTTTTTAATTAAAGTGTTTTTAGCCACTTTCATTTCTACCTGCTTGTTGAAGCAATGACTGCGTAATTTGCCAACCTGTGCTACAGTAAGGCTTTCCGTGTCGGTAATGTAGAAATTATTATACTGAGAGAATTTGCCTTTCAGCAATTCTATCACTTCATTTTTTTCCTGTTTTGTCATAACAAATATTTTATAAACCCGGTTGGAGCCGAATTAGTTTTGAACAGATTTTGTGTCTACAATAATGCCCGGGCTCATTGTGCTGGCCATGCTTACACCTTTAAGATAAGTTCCTTTAGATGTAGATGGTTTTAATTTGATAATTGCATTGATAAATTCCTGGCAGTTTTCTGCGATTTTTTCAGAAGCAAAACTTACCCGTCCAACTGACGCATGAATAATACCTACTTTATCAACTTTGAATGCAATTTTACCACCTTTCAAATCATTTACTGCACCAGCTACATCATTGGTTACCGTACCGGTCTTTGGATTCGGCATCAGGTTACGTGGCCCCAGCACTTTACCCAGTTTACCAATTTTAGGCATCACTGAAGGGGTTGCAACAATAACATCAATATCTGTCCAGCCAGATTCTATTTTTGTAATAAATTCATCCAAACCAACATAATCAGCACCTGAAGCCTTTGCTTCAGCTTCTTTATCAGGTGTACACAAAACCAATACACGTTTTGTTTTACCTGTACCATGTGGCAATGATACTGTTCCGCGAATTGCCTGGTCTGCTTTTTTAGGATCCACACCTAAACGTACGTGCAGGTCAACAGAACTATCAAATTTTGTTGTGTTTATTTCTTTAACTAAAGATGAAGCTTCTTTAAGCGTATAAGCTTTGTTAATGTCAACCTTAGTGTTTGCTATTTTTCTAGCTTTTGTGATCATTTTTTATAAGTTGTAATTGTGACAACCTGCCTGCCGGCAGGCA
>JANNBU010000448.1:0-4429 GCA_031385805.1 Ferruginibacter sp. | reverse complement strand
ATTTTCCATTATTCATGCCTGATTTTGGCAGAAATAATACGAATTCATTTCAAATCGTCACCGTTTATTTTTTGGCTTAAATACACGTCTATTAAGAATTTCAAAGATCTTTTATATAGTTTTACAGGACACTAATGATGTCATCTCTCTAATTTCTTTAATCAATAAACCGTTTTCCTTTTCCCACTTTCAAAATCCTTAAAGATAAATGCCCCCAGTTTATCCAATGAAGCAAAAAATGCTTTGCCGTTATTTGTTTCTGTGAACTCCTGCACAAAACGTTGCAGGTATGGGTCGCTTGCTATCATAAAAGTAGTGACAGGTATTTTCAATTTTTTACACTGTGTGGCTAAGGCCAGGCAGCGGGTTAAAATTTTCCGGTCAACACCAAAACTATTCTTGTAATATTTTTTCCCAACTTTTAAGCAGGTTGGTTTGCCGTCGGTGATCATAAAGATCTGCTTGTTAGGATTCCTTCTTCTTCTCAAAATATCCATAGCCAGTTCTAATCCTGCAACCGTATTGGTATGATAAGGCCCAACCTGCAAATAAGGAAGGTCTTTTACTTCAATGGTCCAGGCATCATTTCCAAAAACAACAATATCCAATGTGTCTTTGGGATATTTTGTCTGGATGAGTTCGCTCAATGCCATCGCAACTTTTTTGGCCGGTGTTATCCTGTCTTCGCCATAGAGGATCATCGAATGTGAAATATCGATCATCAAAACTGTTGATGTTTGCGATTTGAAATCTGTTTCTCTGATCTCCAGGTCGTCTTCATGCATCTTAAAACTATCAATGCCATGATTGATCTGTGCATTGCGTATAGATGCAGTGAAATCTATTTGTTCCATGGTATCGCCAAATTGAAATGGCCTTGTTTCAGGATTTATTTCATCACCGCCGCCCGGCTTAAATGTATTGTGATTCCCTTGTTTTGTTTTTTTGAGTTTGCCGAAAATTTCTTCCAGGCTTTTTTTGCGGATGCCTTGTTCGGTTTTGGAAGTTATTTTTATTTCCCCGCTTTGTTTATTCTCATCTATATAACCTTTGTCTTTGAGGTCTTCTAAAAAATCACCAATACCATATTCATCATTGGTAAGATTATATTCTTTATCTAATTCATTCAACCATTGCATGGCTTCATTAAAATCGCCACTGGTATGGGTAAGTAATTGCATGAAAAGATCGAGCAATTTTTCAAAATCGCTTTTTGCATTCTCTGAAGGATCATATTTTGAGAAATTAAAACTGCGCATTGGAAACGTTTAAATCGTTTAAGGCGTTTAATGTTTAAAAGAGCCCTCAACGTATTAAACGCCTTAAACGATTTAAACCTTAAACGAGGTTAACGAACACAATTTACGTAACAATTAACACGCACGTTTTGTTCCCTTGTTAAATAAAAAAAGTCCCGCAAAAAAATTGCAGGACCTATCAGGGGAAAGAATGATTGTTATTTTTTCGGACTGTCTTTTGGCTGTGGCATTACAGGAGTTGTCTGTAATTTGCCGGAATTTTCAACCGGGGGAGGCTGATTTTTGAACTGTTGTTCCAATGACATCAAACTCTTTAACAAGCCCTGGTTACGGTCTTCTTCGTTACTAAGATTATCCCTCCTGTCATCTGAAAGTCTTTCATAATAAGCAGCCTGTTGTTCCATGTCTTTTTTCACAGACCTGGTTATCTTGTTAACCAATGAATCATCTCCAGCTCTATAAGCTGCATAGAGGAACTGCATGGATATCTGATTGTGTTGCTGGCCGCGGCTTACCATGCCATACGGGAAATTTTCTTCCAGCATCATCTTATCGCACCTGTTAAGCATATTTTTAGCGGAATCTTTTTTTCCTGCATCAGCAAGGTTTCCTGCAGCCTGTGCATAGGCAAGGCGAATGCTGTTCAGGTGACGGCGGTTCTCTTCATCAAAATAAACACCTGCTTTATCAGCATTGCCAAAAACAAATTTGTTCATCATTTTGTCAAAGACCCAATCCTTGTTTATTTCACCGTTAAGGACAGGTACAAGCCTGTAAGTAAGCCCATCCTGGCGCAGGTAATCGCCAAACCCTAATTCACCATAAGGAGAAGTGAAATAGATCGGGCGTTTCCATTTATTGGCTGCAATGATGTTGAGGATGGCTGCATCGTTTTTGTACAGAACATTTTTAGAGATCTCAAATTTCAATTCAGCCAGGATACTGTCATTGGTATTTACAGTTCCATTACTTCTTACAAGTGCTATATCAACAGGAACCGAAACTTTTTTAGATGGATAAATATTAAGCATACTTCCATCTCTTCCCTGTTCCATTTTTGCAGGATCATCGCTTCCTGCATAATCTTTCATCATGGTATAAAGATCCATGTATTGATTTGGATCTATCCCTGCTTTGGGTGCATTGAAGATAGCATCCCTGTTTGCGCCTTCTATTTGTGCTGCACTCCAGATCGGATCTATCGGATCGCTTTGATTTAGTTTATATCTTAATTGGTTTATGTACCAATCCGTACCAAGTAAACTGCTGTTGATGACCCTGATATCGGGCCTGATGCCCTGAACTTCCTGGGCATACCACAACGGGTAGGTGTCGTTATCGCCAAAAGAAATAAGAATGGCATTGGGTGCACAGCTTTCTAAATAATCTGTGGCAAGATCTCTTGCTAATACTTTGTTACTGCGGTCATGGTCGTCCCATTCCTGGCTGGCCATTAATACCGGAACCAATAATAAACAAACAATGCCTGCAATAATATTTGCAACCCGCAGTTTTTTAATATATGGCAATATCAGGTCTGATACATACAGCACACCCAGCCCGATCCAGATGGCAAATGCGTAGAAGGAACCAACATACGCATAGTCACGCTCACGGGGTTGGTTACCCGCCTGGTTCAGGTAAAGACAAATGGCGAACCCGGTAAAGAAAAACAGTAAACCGGTTACCAACAGATCGCGTTTATCTTTTTTAAGCTGGTAAAATAATCCCAGTAATCCAAGTATAAGCGGCAGTGCAAATAATTTATTATTCGCTTTATTCTTTTTTAAACTATCGGGTAAATTATCCTGATTACCGAGGCGCATCTGGTCTAAAAATCCAATGCCGGTTTTCCAGTTACCATCTCTAACATTACCCATATTTACGCCCTGGATATCATCTTGTTTGCCGGCAAAATTCCACATAAAATACCTGAAGTACATCCAGTTGATCTGGTAACTGGCAAAGAACCCAATATTCTCTGACATGGTTGGGGGCCTTTCCCATGAACCATCTTTGTTGCGGCTGATACCAGCCCAGCTTGAATAATAATCAGCATGTCCCTGGTCATTGCTTTGATCCCACATGCGTGGAAAGAAATGCATGTCTTCGGGTGCATAAACATATTCTATCTTACGGCCGGTCTTTTCATATTTGCCATTGGCTTTTAAATAAGTATCGGTTGATTTTGTTTCCTGTACTTCTGCTGTAAAATCCTGGCCAAACAAAATGGGCCAGTCGCCATATTGATCACGGCTTACATAACCAACTAAGCTCACCGGGTTATCTACATTGAACATATCAACAGAAGGATCTGCACTGCTGCGGATCATGGTGGTAAAATAAGTTGAGTATCCTATCAGCATAAAAACAAAACACCACAATCCTAATTTTAAAAAATTCCAGTTCTTTTTATTGGCAAGGCGAAGCCCGAAAAATACCAGTACGGCTATCAACACAAAGAAGAAAGCAAAACCTGAAAAGAAAGGCAGGCCGAAATCATTTACAAATAATATATCAAGATTACCGGCACCCTTGATACTCCATACGATAACGGCTTTTTGAACCATGCCTGTTATGATGCAACCAAGGATGAATGCAAAGAAAGTTCCCCATTTGGTTACTTTATATCGCTTGAAATAATAGATCACCACAATGGCAGGGATGGTAAGCAGGTTCAGCAAATGCACACCAATAGATAAACCCATCAGGTAAAATATAAGTATGATCCACCTGTCGGCTTTTGTAAAATGCCCTTTGATACCTTGTTCTTCTTCTTCTGTTACATTGTGTTCCCATTTAAGTATGGCCCAGAAAACAATAGCAGTAAAGAATGATGACATTGCATAAACCTCGCCTTCCACAGCACTGAACCAGAATGAATCAGAAAATGTATAAGCCAAAGCGCCAACAACGCCCGCAGCCATGATACCTGCGATCTTATCATTGTTCAATGGCGTACCATCCTTCTGAACGATCTTACGGGCAAAATGGGTAATGGTCCAGAATAAAAATAAAATGGTAAACCCACTGGCAAGTGCACTCATCAGGTTTATTCCTGTAGCTGCATGCTGGGGATCGAAGGGAACCATGAACAGCCTTCCCAGCAAGACGAACAGTGGTGCTCCGGGCGGATGCGGAATTTGTAATTTATATGCACTGGATGCAAA
>JANNBU010000425.1:0-4799 GCA_031385805.1 Ferruginibacter sp. | reverse complement strand
GCGGTTACCCAGGTTTCGGCAAAAGATTTCCAGAAAGGAAATATTGCTTCATCTGAGCAACTCTTACAAGGTAAAGTTGCAGGGCTTGAAGTTACTACAGGTGGCGGTTCGGCAGGTGGCGGAAGCAAGATCCGTATCCGTGGTGGCGCTTCGCTAACTGCAAGTAACGACCCGCTGATAGTAATTGACGGGGTTTCTGTAGAAAGTAACGGTATTGCAGGATCGGCTAATTACCTCAATACCATCAATCCCGATGATATTGAATCTATCAGTGTATTAAAAGATGCATCGGCTACCGCTTTGTATGGATCAAGGGCATCGAATGGTGTATTGATCATTACAACAAAAAAAGGCGGAAGAGGTAAAGCAAGGTTCAATTACAACACCCAACTTTCATTGGGCCATGTAGGAGATTATGTAGATGTATTATCTGCACAGCAGATCAGGGACATTGTTACTGCCGAAGCAGCAGCCACAGGCATCAATACCTGGAAAAACCTTTTGGGAAAAGCCAATACAAACTGGCAGAACCTGATTTACCAGAATGCAAGATCAGTTAATAATAATATCAGTGCTTCAGGCAGTCTGAATACAAAATTTGCCTCTGTACCTTATCGCATATCGCTTGGATATTTATATCAGGAAGGTGTACTAAAAACAAATAAATTCGACAGGTTCTCTACTGCTATAAACCTGTCTCCGAAATTCTTAAATGATCATCTGGCCGTAAATGTGAATTTTAAATTTTCGCATACGCAAAACCACTTTGCCGATGAAGGGGCTGTTGGTTCAGCAGTTGGATTTGACCCCACTCAATATGCTTACAATAACAATCCTAAAACAGGCAGTTATTTTGAGTGGATGGAAAATACCGGTGTAAGGAAAGCCCTGGCCACCAGGAACCCGCTTGCATTGTTGTTCCTGAGAGACAATACCTCGAGGCTGAACAGGGTAATCGGTAATGTTCAGTTGGATTATAAACTTCATTTCTTTCCCGACCTGCATTTGCAGGCAAACTTAGCCATGGATGATGCCAATGGCAGCGGCAATGATATTACTTCCGATGCCGCAGCCAATGCTTATTCGGCAGATGGTAGCGGAGCCAGAAGTCATTATGAAGAGAGAAAAAGGAACCACCTGGCAGATATTTCTTTATTCTATGAAAAGAACCTGGGAAAGAGCAGCAAAATTGATATCCTGGCAGGACATAGCTACCAGGATTTTTATACGCTTGTTACACCCTTTGAATCATACAGGATCAACGGGTTAGCTTTTCCTAACCAGGACCTTCGAAGAGATAAGCCCGAGTACAGGCTTGAATCTTATCTTGGAAGGATCAACCTGACATTAATGAATAAATACCTGTTAACGGGTTCTATCAGGAGGGATGCCAGCTCTAAATTCTCCAAAGAAAACCGGGTAGGTTATTTCCCTGCAGGTGCTATCGCCTGGAAATTAAAGGAAGAAATGTTTAAGAACAGTAACCTGGTTTCCGAATTAAAACTTCGTTTTGGCTGGGGTATCACCGGACAGCAGGATGGAATCAACTATTACAGTTATTTACCAGTATATGCGCCAAGTAAGAATACAGGTGCCCAATACCAGTTTGGTGATATTTATTATTCCTTCCTGAGACCGGGGGCATATAATCCTGCTGTAAAATGGGAAGAAACAACCACTACCAATATAGGACTTGATTTTGGTTTTGCTAAAAACCGGATATCCGGCACAGTGGAAGTATATAAGAAAAAAACAAAAGACCTGTTGTTCAACTCAGATATCGCATCAGGTGCTAATTTTGATATTACCTTGTTAAGCAATATTGGTAATGTTGAAAATAAAGGTATTGAAGCAACCATAAATCTTAACCCGGTGAAGAAAAGAAATTTTACCTGGGATATTGGCTTCAATGTAACCTACAACGAATCTAAGGTTACTAACCTTACTGCAAATCCTGACCCTAATTTCAAAGGACAGGAAGTGGGAGGTATCGGTGGTGGTACCGGTAATTATATTGCTGTGATAAAAGTAGGTGAACCTGTTATATCTTATCTCGTATATAAACAAGTATATGACCAGGCAACAGGAAAGCCGATTGAAGGATTGTATGAAGATATCAACAGGGATGGACAGATCACTTCAGACGACCGTTATGTGTATAAGAAACCAGCAGCGGATTTCCTTTACGGGTTAAACACAACCATTGCTTATAAAAAATTCTCTTTAGGTTTGGCAGGTCATGGTATGTTGGGCAACTATTTATATAATAATTATCAATCGGGTGCAGGCGTTTTAAATTCAATACAGAATCCTATTAATTTTATAGCCAATGCATCAACTAATTATTTAGAAACAGGATTTAAAAATAACAGGTACCAGTCGGATTATTATATTCAAAATGCCTCTTTTTTCAGGCTTGACAATATAAACCTGGGTTATAATTTTGGAGATGTATTGCGCAATAAAACAACCCTTCGTGTTTCAGCGAATGTGCAGAATGTTTTTGTGATCACCAAATACGATGGAACAGATCCGGAAAATGCGGATGTATTTGGAAGGGACGGCAATATTTATCCAAGGCCAAGAATATATTCTATCGGCGCAAACCTTGATTTTTAATTTATTAAATCTTCGAATATGAAAAATAAAATAATTAATAAAATTACAATTGCATGCACACTGGTATTTATGATCAGTTCATGCGCTAAAAAATTAGATCTGTACCCGGTTAATGACCTTACCCCGGAAAAAGCTTATTCAACAGCCGCCGGCTATAAGAGTGTGCTGGCAAAGATCTACGGTACACTTGCCATTACCGGTAACCAGGGCCCGTCTGGCCAGCCTGATATACAAGGTGGCCTTGATGAAGGTTCGCAGGTTGCGTTTATCCGTATGCTTTTTAACTGCGAAGAATTGCCTACCGATGAAGCCGTGGTTTCATGGAATGACCAGACGATCAAAGATTTTCATAACATGAGATGGACCAATGCCGATCCTTTTTTGAAAGGCATCTATGCCAGGCCGATATATAACATCAGCCTCATCAATGAATACATACGGGAATCTACAGATGCTAAATTAGCTGAGCGTGGCATTACCGGCGTAGATGCAACGGATATTAAAAATTCTGCTGCAGAGGCACGTTTTTTAAGGGCTTACAATTACTGGGTAATGATGGACCTGTTTGGTAAATCAACTTTTATAACTGAAGCAGACCTTCCGGGAACAGCTTACCCACGTGAAATAAGCAGGGCCGACCTGTTTACATATATTGAAACTGAATTAAAGGATATTGATCTGTTATTAGCTGCTGCAAAAACAAAAGAATATGGCCGTGTTGACCAGGCTGCATCATGGGCATTATTAGCCAGGATCTACCTGAATGCAAAAGTTTATAGCGGAACTGAAAGGAATTCTGATGCTATTACTTATGCAAAGAAAGTAATCGATGCAGGTTATTCACTTCATACAAATTATACTGAATTGTTTATGGCAGATAACGATAAGCGTAAAAACGAATTCATGTTTGCCGTTGCATGCGATGGCTTGCGTACACAGGCTTATGGCAATACCACTTTCTTTGTTCATTGTGCTGCAGGCGACGATCATGATCAATTTGGCGTTGCAGGTGGATGGTATGGTTACAGGGCTACAAAAGGCCTGGCAGATAAGTTCAGCGACCTTAGCGGTGCTACTGATAAGCGGGCCATGTTCACTACATCATCATTTGGAACAAGCGCCGGCCAGATTGCTATTTCAACAGTAGATGATTTTAACAATGGCCTACACGTAAACAAATACAGGAATATACGTTCTGATGGGCAACCCGTTTCAGATGCTGATCGTAATTTTTCAGACATTGATTTCCCCGTGTTTCGTTTATCTGAAATGTACCTGATCTATGCTGAAGCGGTATTGCGTGGAGGCACAGGCGGAGATGCTGCAACTGCATTGACCTATATCAATAATATCAGGACAAGGGCTTATGGAAATACAAGCGGCAATATCCTTGCAAGTGACCTTACCCTTAACTTTATTTTGGATGAAAGGGCAAGGGAATTGTATTGGGAAGGACACCGACGTACAGATTTGGTTCGTTACGACCTCCTTACAACAGGTACATATCTATGGCCATGGAAAGGCGGAGTTGCCGGCGGAACTTCGGTGGATGCGAAATACAATATTTTCCCTATCCCCGCTTCCAACAGAACAACCAATCCTAACCTTACTCAAAATACAGGATATTAATATTAACACTGAAAAATATTAACAATGAAAAAAATATTAAATAATCTACTCGTTTTATCCTTGCTGATCACAGTTTTTACTTCATGTAAAAAGGATGAAAATAAAATATTCTTTGAAGGTGGTACTGCACCCGTAGTAAGTGCATCTTTAACCGGGCCATTGGTATTACTTATTGGAAACAGGAATGATCCGTCTGTTTCATTTAACTGGACAAACCCTGATTATAAATTCACTACCGGTATCAGTTCACAGGATGTTATTTATACCTTGCAGTTTGATACTACTGGTTCTAATTTTACAAATCCTAAAAAAGGAGAAATATCCATTTCAAATGATTTGTCAAAAGCTTTTACAGTAGGCCAGTTAAATACTGCTTTGCTGGCAATGGGCCTGCTTGAAGATATGCCGCATGAAGTGGAGATCAGGATTAAATCTTCCCTCTCCAGTGGTACGGGTGTGTTATATTCCAATGTGATTAAAATTGTAGTAACACCATTTTTGGATGTTGCTGTACCGGTACCTGTAAATGGCGATTTATGGATCACCGGTGA
>JANNBU010000390.1:0-6022 GCA_031385805.1 Ferruginibacter sp. | reverse complement strand
GTGTCCCCCGGCTGTCTGAAAGTTTTGAACGAACCTTGGAATCACTCAAATGATTAACTACTTGTAAGGAACGCATATCTTAGAATTTATACCCTAAGATAATAAATATTTATTTTAGTAACATTGATAGCGGTTTATTATTACATGCCCGTCGCTAAAATCTTCTTCTTCTCTCTCCCCTTCGGGGAGGATAGGAGGGGCTGTTTTATAATTTCACAAACGTTGCATAACAAATGTCATTTCCGTGTATCACTTTCATGAAATAAATACCCGGAACCAGGTCGCCGGTAGCAATTGTTACAATATTATTCCCCGTAACACCCGGTTGATGTTTTTCCTTTACCTGTATGTTTGATGTATTATAAATATATACATCGATCATTTGAGGAAGGCCAAGTACCACATTAACATTGACTGAATTTGTAACAGGGTTCGGATATGGCTGCAGGTTACATGTATTGGGATTTTGTGCAACCACAACGAGTGGGTGACAGGTTTCGCTTGTACAATTAGAAAGTGTACCGGCACTGGTTCTCTTAATAACCCTCAGGCATACGGTATAATTGCCCGGTTGTGTATAAGCATGATTTGGACTAACCTGGTTAGAAGAAGTACCATCGCCAAATGTCCACCGAATAGAATCGGTAGTATTTAATGGGGTGGAGGTATTTTCAAAATGGTACAGGTAGGGGAATGCAGTACCTGATACCAGGATCCTGTAAGAATAAAAATTTGCAATAAGGTTACAGGTATTTGGTCCCTGCACAAAAACAGTATGACACATTTCCCTCACACAATTTGTAAGCGTACCATTTAAATTTCTTTGCTGGATCCTTAAGCATACGTTATAATTGCCGGGTAGTAAATAAGTATGTATAGGGCTAACCTGGTTAGAGGATGTGCCGTCACCAAATGTCCAGCGAATAGAATCTGTGGCATTCAAAGGCGTGGATGTATTTTGGAAATAGTAACTATTTGCTGCCGTTGTTAATGGCATTATAGTAAAGTTTGCAAGCAGGTTACACACAGCACTGTTTTGTATAATAATTGTGTGGCATATTTCCCTTATACAATTTGTAAGCGTACCATTTGGATTCCTTTGTTGAATCCTTAAGCATACAGTATAGGTACCGGGATGTAAATAAGTGTGTGTAGGGTTAACATCATTTGATGAAGCTCCATCGCCAAATGTCCAGCGAATAGAATCTGTGGCATGTAGTGGTATGGAAGTATTTTGGAAATGGACTACAAAAGGCCCGGTTGCTGTTGTTGAAATTTGTGTGAAAGTGAAGTTTGCTACAAGATTGCAGGTATTGGTATTTTGTACAACAATTGTGTGACATATTTCCCTCACACAGTTTGAAAGTGTGCCATTGAGATTTCGCTGTTGTACCCTTAAACATACGGTATAAGTGCCGGGTTGCAGATAAGTATGCGTTGGGTTAAAGTTGTTGGAAGAAGTACCGTCACCAAATGTCCAGCGAACAGAATCTGTTGTATTTAAAGGGGTGGAAGTATTTACAAAATGAAAAGTATTTACGGCTCCCGCTACCATTGTTGAAGTAAAGTTTGCTACCAGGTTACAGGTATTTGTTCCCTGCACAACAATGGTATGGCATATTTCCCTGATACAATTTGTGAGGCCGCCATTTGAATTTCTTTGCTGTATTCTCAGGCATACATTATAAGTGCCGGGCTGTAAATAAGTATGATTCGGGCTTACCTGATTAGAAGAAGTACCATCGCCAAATGTCCATTTAATAGAATCTGTAGCATTTAATGGTGTGGAAGTATTTTGAAAATGGAAAGTGTTTGGTATTGTCAGTATAGCTGATATAGTAAAGTTTGCCACCAGATTACAGGTAGAAGTGTTTTGTACAACAACGGTATGACATATTTCTCTCACACAATTAGAAAGTGTGCCGCTTGCAGTTCTTTGTTGCACCCGCAGGCACACGGTATAGGTGCCTGGTTGTAAATAAGTATGGGTTGGGTTTAGGTCATTGGAAGAAGTGCCATCACCAAATGTCCAACGAACAGAATCTGTTGTACTTAGTGGTGTAGATGTATTTGTAAAATGAAAAGCATTAGGTGTTGCCGTTACCGGAGTAATGGTAAAACCTGCAACTAAGTTACATACAGTAGAATTTTGAACAACAACATTATGACATATTTCACTCACACAGTTTGAAAGTGTACCATTGGAATTTCTTTGCTGCATCCTCAGGCATACGGTATAAGTGCCTGGCAGTGCATAAGCATGTGATCCGTTGAGGCTGTTGGAAGAAGTCCCATCACCATAAGTCCAGCGTATCGAATCTGTTGTATTTATCGGCGTAGAGGTATTTACAAAATAAAAAGCATTCGGTGTTCCTGTTAACGATGTTATGGTAAAGTTTGCTGCCAGGTTACAGGTAACAGGGATCTGTACTACCAAAGTGTGGCAGATTTCCCTGATACAATTTGAAAGGCCGCCATTAGGATTACGTTGTTGTACCCTCAGGCATACGGTATAAGTACCCGATTGTAAATAAGTATGTGTGGGATTAAAGTCAGTGGAAGAAGTTCCGTCACCAAATGTCCAATGAACAGAATCAGTTGCATTTAATGGTGTGGATGTATTTGTAAAATGAAATGCATTGGGTGTTGCCGCTATTGGTGTGGTTGTAAAATTTGCTACCAGGTTACAGGTAGTAGTGTTTTGTACAATAACGGTATGGCATATTTCACTGATGCAATTTGTAAGCGTGCCATTGGGATTTCTTTGAATAATCCTAAGGCATACATTATATGTGCCTGCAACTGTATAAGTATGGTTGGGGTTAATCTGGTTGGAAGAAGTGCCATCACCAAATGTCCATCGTATAGAATCTGTATTATTTAAAGGAACAGAAGTGTTGGTAAAATGATAAGTGAATCCTGGTGTCGGAGGCGGTGACAACAATGCAAAAGTAAAATTTGCTACCAGGTTACAGGTTGTAGCGTTTTGAATTTGTATTACCCTGTAAAAGGTATCCCTGCAAATTAGTGTACCAGTGCCAAATCTTACAATAATATGCCTGGCAGTAAATACACCGGAAGTTAAATAAGTATGTACAGGTGAAGTAGTACTAGCTGTACTTCCATCACCAAAAAGCCAGCTATGTTGGGTATTTGTTGGATCACCAGGCTGTACCGGGTTGAATTGAACAGTATTGCTGTTCTGGTATACAATATTGAATTCGGCATTGCAGGCAGTATTTTGTGCAATAGAAGCGTTGCTTAAAAAACATATAATAAGTAAAAGTAGCGTAGATAGTTTTTTCATAAAATCATTTTTATTAATTTGAATAGTGGTTTTAAAGGTTACGCTTTATAATGATACTTTCACGGGGAGATCTGTTGCCTTGGGCTGCAAATTTATTAATATTTTCCCCTAATTCCGGATAAAAATTGTGCTACTGCCCTGCGTACGGGGCCTGCACCTGTTTGATAATTATTGGCTAAAACTGAGAAAATCAATAGCTTACCCTTCCCAGTGATCAAAAAGCCGCTTAATGCACAATTATTACTGAGCGTACCTGTTTTGGCATATATATAGGAACTATCCTTTATAAAGTAGTTTTTCAGGCTTCCTTCGCCGCCGGTTGGAAGGATTGTTTTTAAACGTTCCATCCCAAATTCATTTTTCATTTTTTCAAGTATATATATAAACGACCGGGGCGTAAATAAATTATAGCGGCTGAGCCCGCTGCCATCTACCCATCTTGGTTTTTGAGGAACATCTTTCAGATCATTTTTTAATAACGTATCTATCATGTCCTCTTCACTCATATAACTTATGTGTTCATTGCTTGCCATTAATAAAGTTTGTTCAGCAAAAAAATTATCGCTGTTGTGCATCATGGGTTTGAAGAGAGAGTCGGTGGCTTGAGAGTAAATTTTATAAATTTTTTGAGGATGGTTAGTGTCCATGAGAGGGGCTGTATCAGAAGGGATGATTTTTTTATGTAGTGTATCAGACAGTAATTTAAATGCCAGTTCAGCCGATGTAATGAACGGCACAACTACATTTTCTTTTTTAATTCCATCAATACCGAGTATAAAATTATTCTGATAGAAATCTCTTTTTACTTTATTGATGTAGCCGGTAGCGCCGTTACTTGAGTAAGTGTTAAATTTTGATATACTAACAACTCCTTTTGGAATGTAATTGACATTATTTTTTGTCCCTGAAAAAATAATATTGTTTCCAAAAACGGGCATTAAAGATCGCTCGTTCATATAGCTCTCATTGTAATCATCCCATGCCCAACCTGTTCCGTATGATTTGAATTTATTTATGGAATAATAAAATCTCCATAGTGTTTTTTGTGTCGAGGATAAAAAATTATATACCGGCTGTATTAAAAAATCAGGATGTAAAAATGTTGGATCGCCTGTTGGGAGTATAAAAATCCTGTCTTCATATTCTACTATTTTCATGCCCACCAAACTATCCCCCAAATATTTCATCCCCGCGTACAACGTAAATAATTTTGTATTGCTTGAGGGAATAAAATTTTTATCTGCATTGTAGTTGTACCAGTAAGTCCCTGTTGCGGGTTCGTAAATGCTGATGCCGATATGACCGGTGCGGATGGCAGAATCGGTTAATAAGATTTTTTCGGCTTGATTTGAAATCTGTTTAGATACTGAACAGGAGAATAAGGAATAAGAAATAAGAAATAAGGAATAAGAAAGTTTAACAGGTGGCAAGGTGAATTTTATATTCATCATTTTATATTTGAAACAAGGAATTAAAGCAAGAATGTTCAAATAGAGGAGACCATACTTTTACATTTCTTATTCCTTATTTTACATTTCCTACCCTCTCTCCTGTATCCTCAACCACCTTTCGGGTATCACATCCCGGCTGGCATTTATATAATCATTGTAACTGCAGGAGATGAATTTCTTATCGGGTAACTGCATCCACCAGCGCTGCGTTTTTTTGCTTTGTAAAAAAACAGTATCTACTTCTGCAAAAGCAGTATGGTATTCATTGAAATTATTTCTGTCCTCCAGCATGCTTTCCTGTTTGCTCCTGCTTTTTCCGTCAATAAAATACCATAGCATCTGGGCAATTTGTTTAGCGGTAATATCATTTATATCCGCAGTGGGGTTATATCCATAAATGCCAAAACTGCTCAGGTTGTTACTCATGCCTGCATACCGGGTAAGTATACATGCTTCTTCACCGCTAAATCCATTCGGGCAATGGATACTGGCGGGTGCATCACTGTTCTTGATGGCGCTGATGTCGAAACTCAATAAATGTGTGTTGCGGATAACGGGTTCCATCTCATCCATATCTTCTTTTACCACACCAACCCGGTAACAGTCAAAACGAAGTTTGTCCATGGTTTCCAGCATGCGTGGATGAACAAAATAACTTTGAAACCCGATATGGTTATAATGTTTTACCATATTGGGTTCGCCGGTAAGCATTTCTAATAAAAAACTTTCGTTTTTGTAGGCGCTTTCACCTCTCAGGTCAATCATGGCATCAATACAGGTGGCTTCCACGACCTGCCCGATACTTTTATAAGCTTCATATTGCGCCAGTGTAATATCATGGGAACCACCGAGGATGATCACCGTTTTTTTTAATCTCAGCAATTCCGCCAAAACAGTTTTTATAGCGGCATAGCTGTCATTGAGTGAAGCACCGGTTTTTATATTGCCGATATCTGCGATCGTAACATCTGTATGCCAGTAATGTAACTTGTACAATTGCCTGCGAACCGTATCTGCCGCATTGCTTTCGCCGATGAAAATACCGCTGCCCCTCATTTCCCCAGTGCCTACCAACACGATATCAATACCTTCCAGGTCGGGTATTTCGGTTTCAAAAATGGAAATATGCTTGGCCAGTTGCCCATCGGTATAGCCATTGTCATCATTTAAATCATACATGATCACAGGATGCAGAAAATCTATCAGGTCTTGCATGTAGAAAGTTTGCGGCAAACCTAACGGATTAATCGGATAATGAAAATGT
>JANNBU010000411.1:0-4173 GCA_031385805.1 Ferruginibacter sp. | reverse complement strand
AAAAATTCTGAGTACCTGGCTTTGAAAAATGCGGTAAACTCAAACGGCCAGCCATCATTCATCACAGGCATCAATGATATTGGGATCTATAAGAATGACGATCTCTGTTCGCCTGCAGTGGGATTTATTGCCAATCCTGTTGCTACCAATAACGATACCTGGGGAGCCGATTATGTACTTTCGGCAAGGATCAGTTCTTTCTCAGCATTTTATTTTGCCAATATTGCCCAGGGCGGGCCATTGCCTTTGACCAACCTGGAATTTAAAGGCCGCCTTGTTAACGCCGACGGCAATATCAACTGGAAAACAACCAATGAATTCAACAGCAAATCTTTTGAACTGGAGAGAAGTTTAGATGGAAGTTTGTACACAGCAATTACCAAAGTTGATGCAGTTAACCAACCGGGTACCCATCAATATAATTATACCGATAAAAATATTGTATCATTGGGAGTGCCCGTTATTTTCTATCGCCTCAAACAAATAGATATCGATGGCAGGTATTCTTATTCAAAGATCGTTGTGCTCAATATTAAGAGCAGCAATGTTGTTGTACTCTATCCAAACCCGGTTGCAGATAAAGCCAATCTTGTCATCAATATCAATAAATCCGAACAGGTTCAGGCAAGGATCATTGATTACGCAGGAAGGATCGTTAAACAACTGCCATTGAATGTATCATCCGGCAGCACGTTATCAACTATTGATGTTAGTAGTTTGGCCAATGGGATTTATTATTTGGAGTTGAAGGGAGAGACCATCAATGAACACAAGCAGTTCATTAAGCAATAAAAAACTGATCAACATAATTAAAAAATAAAGGCTGTTTTAAACGGCCTTTATTTTTTTTACCTTTAACGGGAATAATTACCATTATTAAATAAAAAAGCGATTATGGATTTTGGGCGTGTACCGGAAGACGAATTGAACAGTATCAATTTTAGGCTACCTGCAGAACCTGCATTTAATAAAAATATCTTAAAAGGCAAACCCGCCAAATCTCCCAAAATATATATCGGTTGCGCCAAATGGGGCAGAACAGAATGGCTGGGAAAAATATATCCACCCAAAACAAAAGAAAAGGATTTTCTCGATCATTATGTTCAGCATTATAATAGCATTGAACTGAATGCCACACATTATAAAGTGTATGGTGAAGCAGGAATAAAAAAATGGACGGATAAAGCCGGGAATAAAGATTTTAAGTTTTGTCCAAAAATGTACCAGGGTATTACACACCGCGGAAGTTTAAAAGGGAAGAATTTTATTACCAATGAATTTTTTCGCGGCATTGTTGCATTTAAGGAGCATCTTGGCCCCATATTCATACAGGTAAGTGAAATATTTTCCCCGAAACGAAAAGAAGAATTATTTGATTTTTTAAGATCACTACCAACAGACCTGCAATTCTTTATGGAAGTAAGACATAAGGACTGGTTTGCCAAAGATGAAGTAAGGAATGAATTATTTACTACGCTAAAGGAAATGAATATCGGCGCCGTTATAACTGATACCAGCGGCAGAAGAGATTGTGCACACATGCATCTCACACTTCCCAAAACATTTATCCGTTATGTAGGCAATAGTTTACACGCAACAGATTATACAAGAATTGAGGACTTGATAAAGCGAATGAAATATTGGTTAGATAATGGAATGGAAGAGATCTACTTTTTCATGCACATGCATGATGAAGCGTTTTCTCCGGAGCTGACAGTTTACTTAGTTGATAAATTAAATAAGGAATGTAGATTGGATTTACAAAAGCCTGTATTTATTGCCGAGCAAAAAGGGTTATTCGACTAATTAATTGGAGATGTCTTATGAAATCGTCATTGCGAACGCAGTGAAGCAATCTAATTGATGTGAAAGATTGCTTCGTTCCTCGCAATGACGAAAACTACCCTACTTCAAATAACTCTTCCCATCTTGTTGTATATCTCGGGCTGCGCATTTCCATACGCATTTTCCAGTTTCTTTTTGTGCCGCTGGTTGCGAATTTCACCATATCATCTCTCATGGAAAAATTAATATTGTCTAACATATCCATCAGCATTCGTTTGCCATTGTGTTTTTCATCTACAAATAAATTACCCTGTATTGTTTTATCAGGAACCAGGCTGCTGAGCATTACGCCTGCTTTTTTGTAAACCTTTCCTTTTTCAAATAACTGGCTTACCAATGCTACTGCGGGTTTTATAAGTTCATTTGTAGAGGAGGTTGCAACAGGCAAATTAATATACCTGCTCCTGCTTTCGCCA
Source organism: Ferruginibacter sp. (assembly GCA_031385805.1). Classification (GTDB taxonomy): domain Bacteria; phylum Bacteroidota; class Bacteroidia; order Chitinophagales; family Chitinophagaceae; genus Ferruginibacter. Next base: position 1,912 of record JANNBU010000411.1, on the reverse strand, counting down.
TGCCTGAAATCAATATGGTGGTTTTGCCCTTTTGCTACAATAAATACACTAATGGTGCCTGCTGCACTTTTTTGCCTGCGTAATTTCTCTGCCGCTTTGGAAGTATAGGTTGCCACGGCTTCCTGTATGTCTTTAATATTCGTTACACTGTGGCCAAACATCCTGGTAGTGGCGATCATTTTTTTTACTGTCAGTGGTTTTTCCATTTCATTTACAGGTTCTCCTTTTAATTCTTTTATGAGCCTGATACCAACCACTCCTCCTAAATTTCTGTGCGCCCATTCTTCTGTTCTTTTGGTAAGGTCATAAGCACTAAAAACGGCATGCATATCTTTTAATTTGGTTGCATATTGAAAGCCGATGCCCCAAACTTCCCCTACCGGTGTATTTATCAAAGCTGTGTTTATTTTTTCTGTTGTATCCAATACAACTACGCAACCTGTTCCTTCTTTGTCTTTTTTTGCCAGGTGATTGGCAACCTTTGACAATACTTTTGTTGGCGCTATGCCTACAGATACTTTTATACCTGTCCATTGCTCCACCGTTTTTCTGATGGCCATTCCCAGTTCATACAGATTATTATCGCCATATTCATCTAAGTTTAAAAATGCTTCATCAACAGAATATACTTCTACATTGTCTTCACCTAATATCATGCGCAATGTTTCCATTACCCGCCAGCTAAGGTCGCCATACAAATTATAATTAGAAGAAAAAGTTGCCACATTATTTTCTTCTATCAACTCTTTAGCCATAAAATAAGGCCCAGCCATTTTTACCCCTAATTTTTTTGCTTCATCGCTTCTGGATACAATACAACCATCATTGTTGCTGAGTACAACAACGGGCTTTTTGTCCAGTGCCGGTTTAAACAACCGTTCGCAGGAACAATAAAAATTATTACAATCTATAATTGCTTTCATAGCCCCTGTCCCCTAAAGGGGAACTTAGATTCGTTATTCATAATTTTTTTTTGAGGGTTATGTATGATTGTTGCTCTTTAGTTGAATAAAGTTTTGAAGTACAAGAGTGCGACGCCAATAAAGTTGAGTAAAGTAAAAATGCCGGGTAAAAAAATACATACCAACATTAATGCACTTTCTATTTAATAATAATGAAACCGCCAAAGTTCTCCGCCGCGGCGGATCAGGGGGTTTGGTGTATAACATAAGTCACCACTCCCCACACATTAAAATCACTGAACTCTGCCAGGTTGATGGTTTTGAACCGGTCATTTTCAGGGATAAGAAATGCGGAAGTAAAGTTTTTATGGAACCGCCTTACCAGCAATTCTCCATTTAATATTGCCACGATCACTTTCCCGCTTGTTAAATTCACAGAGCGGTCCACGATCAGTATATCATTGTCGAAAATGCCAGCATTCTTCATCGCATCTCCTTTCATTTTAAAAAAATAGGTGGCGGCTTTATTCCTGATCAATTGTTCGTTCAGGTCAATGCCACGTTCCATATAATCGTCGGCAGCAGCGCCAAAGCCGGTTGCATTGGCATTGGTTACATCCTGTTGTTTGAACTGTTTGCTTCCATTGTATTCCGGCGTAAAAAATTTTTCTATTTCCATATAATTAAATTTTATTTAACTAATTTATTTAGTAAATTTATGCTAAAATAATTGGGAAATCAAATTTTTTAACATGAAAAATATCATCAACAGTATCCCGGGCTATAAAGTAAACGAGTATTTACTGGTGCTCAATCCACATGAAGAATTACGTAATAAGATCATACAGGTGAAACAACATTTTTATGATACTTATAAATCGCAAACGGCTTTATATAGTAAGCCACATGTTACATTAGTAAATTATGTGCAGTATGTGATGTTTGAATAACGGATCGTGAACCACATGCACAGAATTGCCATGGGTTTTCTCCCCATAAAAGTAGAGTTG
>JANNBU010000351.1:0-3112 GCA_031385805.1 Ferruginibacter sp. | reverse complement strand
AGAATGGCGGGAAGAATTTGGCAGAAGAATTTGATATTCCTTTCCTGGGGCAAATTCCGTTGGTTCAAAACATTCGTGAAGGCGGCGATATTGGTGTGCCGGTGATGGTAGGCGATGATGCGATCAGCAAAGCAGCTTTTGAGGAATTTGCGGGTAATGCTGCCCGTGGGATTGCGATGAGGAATGCGAATATGGCTCCGTCGGAGATACAGGAAATATTAGTATAGTCTTTTGCCCTTGAAGAGGTACATTTGAATATCGAACAACAAGGAATACTCAATGCAGATCGGAGTAAGCACTTCATAATTCGAAATTCCTTGTTCCTTGCTCGATATTCCTTTTGTTCCTTGCCTGCCTGCCGGCAAAGGCAGGTTCGATATTATTACATTTATTTTTTTGTATGAATATCATTTCCAAAATACTATTCTTTTCATTCATCTTATTTGCATGTAACAATTCAAAAAAAATGACGAATAATAGTGAAGAGTTGCCACACCCTCCGCCGACCGGCGGAGGCTTGGGGGTTTTCGATAAACAAGGTCACCGCGGTTGCAGGGGCCTTATGCCTGAGAATACCATTCCGGCTATGTTGAATGCACTGGGTATGGGTGTAACAACATTGGAAATGGATATTGTTTTTACCAAAGATGGCAAAGCTATTTTATCACATGAACCTTTTTTCAATCATGAAATAACAACAAAACCTGATGGTACATTTATAGAGGAGTCAGCTGAGAAGAATTTCAATATTTATGAGATGACCTATGAGGAGGTACAACAGTATGATGTAGGAATGAAGCCACATCCGCGTTTTCCGCAGCAGGAAAAAATGAAAGTAGCCAAGCCTCTTTTGGTTGATGTATTTGATAGTGTAAAAAATTATATGATGATGGCCAGGAGGCCTTATCCATATTTTAATATAGAAACGAAATGTTTACCTGTAACAGATAATCTTTATCATCCGGATCCGGGCGAATTTGTAGAATTGTTGATGCACATAATCAAGGAAAAGCATATGGAAGACTATGTGATCATACAATCATTTGATATGAGGACACTTAAATATCTTCATGCATATTATCCTGCTATTCAAACGGCCTTATTAATTGAAGAATCTGATACACGGGCATGGATGGAACAAATTAATAAACTTGGTTTTCATCCGAATGTATATAGTCCGCATTTTTCTTTGGTAAGTACTCTACTTATTCAACATTGTAAAAACTATAATACAAAAGTGATTCCCTGGACAGTAAATGATAAAGCCACCATCAGCAAACTGAAAAGAATGGGCGTAGATGGTATCATCACAGATTATCCCAATTTATTTAATGAATAGTAATACACTTAACACAGGACCTAAAAAATTAAATGCCACGAATGCACGAATAAGAAAAAATTTTATTCGTGCATTCGTGGTATTCTCCTAATTCGCCACCGGGCACCCGTATTTTTCTTTGCTTCCAAATTTATATGCAGCGCCAATTGTAATACTTGAATAATGATCTTTCAGATCGGGGTTTGCTGATTTACTAAATCCATCAAGGTAATCTGTATGCATGAGACGATACGATCCTTCAAGATTCAATACGATCCTTTGCGAAATATGGTACCGAACCCCGGCACCAACCGGCACTACAGGAATTACCCTGGGCGTTGGAGTTACTGCATCAACAGCCAACCCGGCCAGCACAGGTGACTGATCACCGAAATAAACGGGATTAACCTTACTATAATCTCTTTTAATATTTACAAATGATGCACCTGCACCGGCAAAAACATACGGCTCAAATTTCACCTCATCATAATTGGTTCTTAAAATATTCCAGTGCAATGAAGCAGTTAATTCCTTTACAGAAGCAGTAAAAGAAAAATTGCGTTGCTGTCTCCAACGGGGATATTCATAAATGGATTCATTACCTGCAAGCCGGGCCATATTAAACATTAATCTTGCAGAAAATTTTCTGCTGATGATACGTGTACCTGAAATACCAAAACCTGGCTGTGTTGTTTCAATGGAACCGTATCGATGCGTTGTAAGATCGCCCTGGTAGATGTATGCGCCCACATTTATCCCTGCTTCCCATTTGGGTAAACTGCTTTTTTGAGAAAACACATCAGGAGAAATAAAAAATGAAAAAACGAAAAAAGCCGAATATGTAATTCTTGCTGCAAACATTGGATGCTGTTTTAGTGACGAAATAAAAATTCCAATGTAGAATTACAGGATAGCGTGTGAGATTTAATGATTACAAAATGAAAATAATTACAATAAGAAAGCAAAATGCAGGCCTTTTATTGTACGCTAACAAAGATTTAACAGCAACCTCACCCCAGCCCTTTCCTAAAGGAGAGGGAGTGTGATCCTGCAAATGAAAAGATTTGTTGAAATAAAAATAATATGTAGAAATGACTTAGGCAAAAGCCTCACACAGTTAACCAATCACCAGCATTTTTATAATTTAGTTTATCAGTAAGTGCCTGAGGAAAATTCATTGATTGAATTAATTTGCCGGGATGATGTTCACCCAATGGAAAAGGATAATCACTTCCCAAACATATTTTATCTTCTCCCATGATATCAATGATGAACTGCATGGCTTTTTCATCATGTACCAAACTATCTATCCAGAATTTGCCGATATAATCACGGGGATTAACAGCATTATCAATTGCAACAAGATCGGGACGCACATTGAATCCATGTTCTATCCGCCCGATCGTAATCGGGAACGATCCGCCGCCATGTGCAAAAGCAACTTTTAGTTCAGGGAATTTTTCAAATACTCCACCGAATATCATGGAACAAATTGCCCTCGATGTTTCTGCGGGCATGCCTACTAACCAGGGCAGCCAGTATTTCTGCATCTGTCCCTCTCCCATCATTTCCCAGGGATGAACAAATAAAGAGCAACCCAGTTTTTCAGCCGCTTCATAAAAAGGAAAAAATTGCGAATCGCTTAAATTGATACCGTTAATATTACTGCCGATCTCGAGGCCGGGCATTTTTAATTCATTTACACAGCGTTCCATTTCTGTAATCGCAAGAGCGCTATCATGCATAGGCACTGTACCGATTCCAATAAATCTTTTTGTATTTTTTGAAACCGTG
>JANNBU010000323.1:0-3622 GCA_031385805.1 Ferruginibacter sp. | reverse complement strand
AATTAACCCGGGTTATGGTACCATCATCACCAACAATACCGCAGGTACAGGCTTTGATATTATTGGCGGGGTAGGACCATCTATGAAAACGTATATACCTGCTTCAAATACCTGGGCCGGTATTTTAAATACAGCCATACCTATAGCCAACCAAAAAGGATATATGGTTTTTGTAAGGGGCGACAGGTCGGTTATAACGATCGGGGCAGCACCTACGATAGCAAATCTGCGTACAAAGGGAACACTATATACCCCTGCTTCACCGCCACCGGTAACCAATATAGGATCAACTCTGTTTGAATCAGTGGGCAATCCTTATGCTTCGGCTATTGATTTCTCGAATGATGTTGGTGTAGCTAAATCTGCTAATGTTCAGAAAATATTTTATGTATGGGATCCCAAATTGGGTGCAGGGTATGGAGCTTATCAAACCTTTACCAGGGGAGTTTTGGCAGATAATAATTATTATGTGTCGCCCGGTGGCGGTAGTTATGGTGCCAGTGGATCTGTTAATACTACCATACAAAGCGGGCAGGCATTCTTTGTTCATACATTTGGAGGTACAGGTACATTAACAATTACGGAAACTGCCAAGGTAACCGGCAGTAGTGTTGTGACCCGGGTACCTGTATCTGTTGGTAAACAACTGCGTACAAACATGTACGTTACGATTGGTGGGGATAAAGTACTTGTTGATGGAAACCTGCTTGAGTATCACCGTTCTTTTTCCAATGTGGTGGATATACTGGATGCCATTAAACTGAATAATACAGATGAAAGCCTTGGCTTGTTCAGTCATGGTAAAACTTTTGCAGTTGAACGCAGGAGCCCGATACAAAGAACAGATACAGTATTTTATAAGCTTGGGCAGTTAAAGACAGGCCAGTATGAATTTGAATTCATAGCAAATCAATTACAGGAGCCGGGCCTCGGAGCATGGTTGGAAGATAATTACCTGAATACAAGCAACCGCGTTGGGTTAAACGATACAACCAGGCTGCAGTTCAATGTTAATAATGACGAAGGTTCTTACGCCGCAAACAGGTTCAGGCTGGTATTTGCCCGCCAACGACATACAAGTGTTGCAACTGTGCCTGTGGCTGTTGTTGAAAAAAGATCCCCGTCAAAAGCAACCCGAAGCATCAGTGTATATCCGAATCCGGTTGTGGATAAGACCATACAAATACAATTCAGCAGCCAGCCAATTGGTAACTGCAATATAAAGCTGATGAGTAAACTTGGCCAGTTGGTTTACAATGCCAATATACAGCTTGGCAGTAAGGATATGACCAGGAGTATACCGGTAGCAGGCATGGTTTCCGGCACTTACCAGTTACGTATAATAGCAGCAGATGGAAATAAAACAACCCTGCAGGTTGTTATACCATAGACCACGGCACAGAATTACCTAATATATCCTTAGTATTTTATAGTGAATAGCTTCTCGTATAACGATAAGCCCGAAGGGCTGTAATATGAATAACCCCGGGTGCAAGCCGGGGAATAAAAACTATCCAACTCCCTCCAACCCCGAAGGGGTTGAATATAATTGCTACAACAGATATTTCTCATCAAATTCAATTCCGTTTTCATTCAGCAATCGCTTGTATTCATCATAAAAATTTTCAGATTTATGATGCTCTTTCTGCTTTTTGACATAGTTGATTATCATGTCTTTTTCCCTTATCGAATAGGTGAACGCACGATACCCCTCCTGCCATCCCTCAAACTCAGGAAATTTACCACTGTCTTTCATCCAGGTGTTGCTGGCAACTTTTATATCTTTTATATAATCACTGAGGCAAACCGTAGGGTGTAGGTCGGACATGATATGGATATGATCTTCAATTCCATTGATACGATAGAGTTTACAATGTTTATTCTTTATAATACCAGATATATATTTATATAATTCTGTATCATACTCCCTGGTGATTGTTGGTCTGCGGTATTTTGTACCAAATACGATCTGATAAAAGATCTGGCGGTAAGTACTCATATAAACAGTTTTTAATTGTGATGCTGATTTTTATTTAGTTGATCAATTCAAACTTTATTAAAGCAGCGGATACATTCAACCCCTTTGGGGTTAAGTAATTGTATTATTCTTCTTCCACTGGTTTTACCAGTGGTTATTCATATTAAAGCCCTTCGGGCTTATTCATATCCAAACCTAAAAGAAATTAACAGGAAGTAAAATTCCGGGAGCTTAATTTTATTCAGTCAGACTGATCTTTATTCAGGTTATGTCTTTATTAAGAAATTGCAGACATTTATTTTATACTTTGATTTGCAACTTTAATATTTTAGACACGAAAAGTCCAGGTCTTATTTTATTCAGTCTGATTGATTTTTATTCCGGCTAAGTACATCTTAAGAAATCGCAGTCATTTATATTATTATTCAGGTGCAACTTTTAAATATTGGGACGCTATAAGCACGAAGGGCTACAATATCAGTAACCCCGGGTGCACCCCGGGGAATAATGACTAACTTTCCTCCCAAACCCGAAGGGGTTGAATAGAATAAATATGATCAAGGCATAATATTTAACTTCAATCAAAGAATATTATAGGAAATTTGGGAGATCAACTTTTTCTTCACTAACTCATCTTCATGTCAGCAGGCAGTATTTTAATAACAACCGGTTCCCGGAAGATCCTGCGACTGGTCTGTGTCACCTGGTTTGTAACAAAACTTATTTGTTATAAACTCTGGCTTGCCAACCGGTTATTTCCACTTGTACCCGTTAACGATAGCTTGTCATTTTTGCCATCATTTGTACATAGCGCCCTTTTTACAATATCACTTGTTTCGATGTTGTTGTTAATGATCTTTCCCAATAAAAAAACAGTTGCCGTATTGGTAATAGCAGAAGTACTATCCTGTCTGCTTGATCAAAACCGCTGGCAACCCTGGGAATACCAGTTTATTTTTATGCTGCTGGTATATGTTTCTTTTAAAGATGAAAAACAGGCCCGTTTTTCCTGGCAACTCATCATTGCGGGGGTTTTCTTTTTCAGCGGACTTGGCAAATTAAACAGCGCTTTTATTCACGACGTATGGCAAAATCTTATGCTCCACAGGTGGCTCGGCATTGGCCCGGTTAATATATGGTTCATTCGTTCAGGTTATGCCTTGCCGTTAATTGAAATGACTGCAGCTATTTGCCTGCTCATCGGCAAAGCCAGGAAACCGGCCGTGTGGGTGTTAACTTTGATGCATGTTGTCATCCTGCTCATGCTCGGCCCTGTTGGATTAAACATAAATGCCGTTATCTGGCCATGGAATGTCCTGATGCCGTTGTTATTGTTTTCCCTTTTTTACAACAGTTCAATAGAATATGATCACGCTTATTTTCGAAAACCATTGGCCTGGCTGGTACTGTTGTGTTGGTGGATGTTGCCCTGGTCCCAACTTACCGGGTATTGGGATAAATACCTGTCATCGGTCCTGTACAGTGGCGGGGTAGAACAGCTTTTTATTTGTACCAATAACCCCGCAGCAAAAAAACAAATGACTGTTTACATGGACAAGGAATTTAAGGTCATTCCATGCTTACCTGTTTTATCTGTATATAAATGGGGCGTAGCAGAAATGAAAACAGCCCCATACCCCGAAA
>JANNBU010000300.1:0-11593 GCA_031385805.1 Ferruginibacter sp. | reverse complement strand
CGCCGGCCACTACGGCCATGAAGACGCCTGCCTGCTGTCGGCCTGGCAGTCGCGGGTGGGCGGGCTGCTGCTGCTCAACAACGTGTGGTACATGCCGTACAGAGTGGGCATCCCGGGGGTTCGCTGGGTTGTACAGAATATTTTACTGCGCTTTATTTCAAGGTGATGAAACACGATCCCGATTTTAAAATGGATGGGATAGGTGAGGACCTTTTCTTTCTGAGTAACGGCCATATTTCCCCCGTCTTTTACAGTTCGCTTGCAAGAAGCGGGTATTTCCCGGTACAGGAATTATCAACTTTTAGAAAAATAAACAGCCGCTTGCAGGGACATCCTACCACACATGAGGATCTTCCGGGTGTAAGAGTTGCCAGTGGTTCACTGGGACAGGGAATGAGTGTGGCCATCGGCGCCGCTTATGCAAAAAAATTAAATAATGACAGCAACAGAGTCTATTCTTTACACGGTGATGGTGAATTAGATGAAGGACAAAACTGGGAAGCAATTATGTTTGCTGCACATAAAAAAGTAGATAATTTAATTGCTACCATTGACTGGAATGGCCAGCAAATTGACGGCCCTACCAAAGAAGTGATGAGCCTCGGAAACCTGCACGCAAAATTCGAAGCATTCGGATGGGAAGTTATGGAAATGGAAGGCAATGATATGGATGCGGTTGTAGCCGGATTTGAAAAAGCAAAAACATTATTGGGCAAAGGAAAGCCGGTAGTAATATTAATGAAAACCAGCATGGGTAAAGGTGTTGATTTTATGGAAGGAAGCCATGAATGGCATGGAATTGCACCGAATGATGAGCAATTGAAGAAGGCACTTGAACAATTACCTGAAACTTTGGGGGACTATTGAACCCCCTCCGCCCCCTAAAGGGGGAACCTGGTCTTCACGGTTTGCTGCTTTAATTGAACATTGAACATTGAACATTGAACATCGGGTATTGAATATTTCAAAAATGAATGTTCAATTAAAATTGAAACATTATCGTAATTCCAGCGGTTGTTTAGATGCTTTATATGCCGGAAACCAGGAAGCAAGCACCGCAATAGCCATAGACGTTCCCGCAACCAATAAAAAATCAGTAGCAATTAATTTCACCGGAAAATAATCAACGAGAAAAGATCCACCCTGTAGTTTGATCAGTTTAAATTTTAACTGCAACAGGCAGATTGCCGTTGCTAATATTATTCCAATGGCAGCGCCGATACCTGCCAATAAAATGCCTTCCGATAAAAATATTTTCTTTATTTGTAATGTAGTGCTTCCCATGCTTTGAAGAATGGCGATGTCCTGTTTTTTTTCAAGTACCAGCATGGTAAGTGCACTAACCATATTAAATGCAGCAATGATAAGGATGAGTGTAAGTACAGCATAGATAGCCCATTTTTCCAATTTCATGGTGGCGTAGAGGTTACTGTTTTGCTGGTATTTTGTTTGTATCGTATAATTTTTTCCGAGTAAAGTCTGTAACAGGGCCTGGCTTTTTTTTATGTGGGCACCCCATTTTAATTTAATTTCTACAGATGTATATTCATTTGCAGCGAGGCCCATTTGTTGTTGTATAAATCCAATATTGGTGATGGCATAATTATTATCAAAATCCTGTTGAATGGCAAATACGGCTCCTGCTGTGATATTCCCTTCACTCAAAGATTGCATGGGGTCATTGCTGGCTATATTTCTTTTTGGTAAAATAACCGTTAGTTGCTCGGGTGCAAATGCTTCATTGAGCATAATACCTGTTGCATTTTGAATACCTGCTCCAACAATAATATTAGGCTTGTCGGTAGTGCCGGTATTAAATTTTCCTTTGGTAAGTTTTTGTGGTACACCGCTCACTTTGGCAAAATTATTATCCACTCCCTTTATGTACACTTTTGCCTGCGCATCTTCATTTTTAAGCATGGCTTTTTCTTCAGCAATCAAAGAAAGATCAAGGATGCCCGGTTGCAGATGTATTTGTGAAAGCTGTGAAGCAGTTAATAAAAATGTTTTTCCTTTTGCGGGAACAATTTTAAGATCGGGGTAAAAAGATGAATACAATGATTTTACAAGATCTTCAAATCCGTTGAAAACACTTAGCACCAATACCTGGCAGCAGGTAGCAAATGCAATTACCCCGGTAGTAACCCATGAAATGATATTGATGGCATTGGCAGTTTTTTTTCCTTTAAAATAACGCCAGGCAAAAACGAGGTACATTATTTAGCTTATGATTTTTTTTGATTTTTTTCGTCTGTTGTTTTGATGTCTTTAAAAAGCTGCTCCATTTTATCAACATATTCCAATGTATCATCAATAAAAAAACTAAGCTGGGGCATGCTACGCAACTGGTGCCTTACCCTTGCAGTAAGTTCCCGTTTTATTTCCCAGCTTTTTTCTTCAATTGTTTTTAAGGCCTGCACGGGGTCTTTTACTTTAAAAAAACTCAGGTATATCCTTGCATCAAAAAGGTCGGGTGTGATCTTTACGGAAGAAATTGATATCATACCTCCATCCATCATGGAAATTCCCAGGCGTTGAAAGATCTCATTCAGGTCTTTTTCAAGTACCGATGCCACTTGTTTTTGTCTTTTGCCCTCTAACATACGATTACGCTTTAATCGCTGTAAAATTACTTACTTTGCAGGGTTTTATCTCTTTTAATATTTATAGTAAGGCATGAAGAGTTTACGAACGATTTTCAAATACATAAAAAAGTATCCACGGCTGGTTGCCTGCTATTTTGGGTTTAATATACTGTCGGCCATATTCGGTGTATTATCATTGGGATTACTGAGCCCGTTCTTAATGCTCATTTTTAAACAAGGCGATGCATTTAAAGCGGTAAGCGGAAGCGGTTTTTTCAGCAGGATAAACCCGGTAAATCATTTTAAAGAATGGCTATATAAAGTGATTGCTGAGCCAGGGGGGAATATCAAGGCACTGATGGTGATCTGTTTAGTAGTATTCAGCGCCATACTTTTAAAAAATCTTTTTGCTTACCTGAGCATGTATTTTCTAAACCCTATACGCAACCGCATATTAAATGACATGCGCAGCAATATGTATTCAAAGATTCTGCAATTGCCGATCGGTTATTTCAGCGAACAGCGGAAAGGTGATATCATGAGCAAACTTTCCAATGACCTGGGAGATGTAGAAGGCTCAACCATTAGTGTACTGGAAAGTGTTTTCCGGGAACCAATAACCATCCTTTTGTTTTTTATTTACATGATAATTCTCAGTCCACAGCTTACGTTATTTCTTATCATCTTTTTGCCGGTAGCCGGTTTTATTCTTGGAAGGATTGGCCGGTCATTGAAAAAAGAAAATAAAAATGTGTTGCAGCAGTTTGGTGTATTGTTCTCTACCATTGAGGAAACATTGGGAGGAATTCGCATCATCAAAGCTTTTAATGCAGAAAAAAAAATACAAAGAAAGTTTGAGCAGGAGAATGAAGCGATGTATCATTTGAAGAATAAGGCCAACAGGAGGAGAGACCTTGCTTCACCGGTTTCGGAAGCATTGGGTGTTACGGCTGTGCTGTGTATCCTTTGGTATGGCGGAAGACTGGTGTTAAGCGGCGATCCGTCCTTTACATTGAATGCAGGGGATTTTCTTGCGTATATTGCTATTTTCACACAGCTCATACAACCGCTGAAAGCTTTGTCCAGCGCATCTTATAATATACAAAAGGGTGCAGCAAGTATTGACCGGATAGAAAACCTCATCAATGAAAATGTAGGGATCAAAGAATTACCGGATGCAACCGAATTGAAAACTTTTTCCCATTCAATTGAATTAAAAAATGTAAGTTTTGGTTATGAAGATGCAACGATATTGAAAAATATAAACCTCACTATCGGTAAGGGAAAAACGATCGCATTGGTAGGAAGCAGCGGCGCCGGAAAAAGTACATTGGCCGATCTAATTCCGAGATTTATTGATGCAGACGAGGGCGAAGTTTTAATTGATGGCGTTAATATAAAAAATTATACCCTGCATTCTATCCGAAACCAGATGGGGATCGTAACACAGGAAGCCATTTTATTCAATGATACCATTGCCAATAATATTGCACTGGCAAAAGATAATGCATCAAAAGACGAGATCATCAATGCGGCAATCATTGCCAATGCAGCCAATTTTATTGATACAAAGGAAAATGGTTATGAGACCAATATCGGCGACCGTGGCCTGAAACTCAGTGGTGGTGAGCGCCAGCGCATGACCATTGCCAGGGCAGTTCTGAAAAATCCGCCGATATTAATTTTGGATGAAGCTACTTCATCTTTGGATACAGAAAGTGAACGCTTAGTGCAGGATGCCATCAATAAGCTGATGAGCAACCGAACTTCTATCGTAATTGCTCATCGCCTCAGCACCATCCGGCATGCGGATGAGATCATTGTTTTGCAAAAAGGAGAGATCGTGGAAAGAGGAACACATGATAGTTTGATCAACCAGAATGGTTTTTATAAACGGTTGGTGGATATGCAGGAGGTGAGGTAATGAGATGTATGATGTGTGATATATGATGTATGAGGAACATTTTCTAAAGAATTAAATGTTATAAACTGATCATGGATACTTCGGTAACGGGTAGCAGCAATAGAAATTATCAATGCCTGGTGGTGGATGATAATAAAATTGCTTCTTTATTACTGGTACAATTATTAGAACAGATACCGGAGATGAAAATTGAAGGTACCTGTGAAAATGCTGTTGAAACAAGCGTGTTCCTTTCTCACAATAAAGTTGACCTGCTTTTTCTGGATATTGAAATGCCCGGTATGACCGGTATTGAACTTTTAAAATCATTGCCCGAACGTCCGCTCACCATTTTAACTTCTGCCAACAAGGGCTATGCAATAGAAGCATTTGAACTGAACGTTGTTGATTATATTGTGAAACCTGTTTTGTTACCAAGATTATTAACAGCCGTAAGAAGGGCTATTGAACTGGTTCAACAGGAAGGGGTACACATCAATAATGTAGAGCAGGATCATATTTTCATCAAAGACGGAAAAACGATACGCAAGATATTATTCAACGATATTTATTTTATGGAAGCAAAAGGCGATTATGTAAAGATCCATTTTGCAGATAAATATTATGTGATTCATGCCACACTTAAAGTGCTGGAAGAAAAGCTTTCTTCCAGGAAATTCATCCGTGTACACAGGAGTTATATTGTTGCCGTGGAAAAGATCGATTATATAGAAGACAATGTCTTATTTTTAAATACGATCCCGGTACCACTTTCCGAATTCTATAAAAGCAGGCTGCTTGATCATTTAAATTTTCTATAGGCATATTTTATAAATATGAAAAAATCGTATCAGTTTTTTGTCTGGATCATATTGATGGTATTGGCCCTGATTGTGGTATTGGTTATTACCCAGATCAATGGCTCAAGGTCGGTTGACAGGCTTGTTAAGGGTAACAAACAGGCTACGGCAACTTTTGTGATCAATAACCGGATAGAAGAAATGGTAAACCTTTCTTTTGAACTGGAATCAAAAATATTAACAGAAAAACCGGATTATCTTTTTAAAAACCGTCCGGGTATTGCAGACTCGGTGAATAAACTGATCCAGAAGGCAGATCAACTCGAAAAAATAATGCATGATGCGGGGATATCTTCCTCACTCGAAAAAATCATAACACTTGTTAACCGGCAAACAGCATTGTCTTCTGCAATATTATCATCTGAAAACAATAACCTGTTGCTGGATTCACTTGGAAAAAAACATTTTGGCGATAGCATCTATGTAAATTCATTGGCTTTTCAAATAGAACTGGAGCGGTCACTCAGTAATACACTTAAGGAAAATAACCATGTTGTAGAAAGAGTTTCATGGCTCAACAAACTTTTAGCATTTACTGCATTACTGGCTGTTCTGCTGCTCGCCACGATCATTATCCGCCGCCAGGTAATGCAGTTCTTATTGATCCGCGACCTGGAACAGGCACGTAAACTGGCTTTGCAATCAGTAAAGATCAAAGACCAGTTCCTGGCCAATATGAGCCATGAGATCAGAACGCCGTTGAATGCATTAAAAGGATTTAGTAATTTATTATCAAAGACCACGCTCAACGAAGAACAACAACAATACAGCAGCATCATCAGCAATTCAAGTGAAAGCCTTTTGCATATAGTAAATGATATCCTCGATCTTTCGAAGATAGAAGCCGGGGCACTGGCAATAAAGAGTAATAGTTTCAGCCTGCATACTTTATTGAAAGACCTGGAAATAACTTATGCTAACCTGGCTACAGAAAAGAACCTGGACTTCACACTTGACCTGGCAGCCGATGTTGAAAATAACCTTACCGGCGATCCCGAAAGATTGAAACAGGTTTTGATAAACCTTATCAGCAATGCAATTAAATTTACCAATGAAGGATTTATTTTTTTAAGGGTAAGTTTATCGGGGAAGGACGAAGAAACAACGGCTATCCAATTTTCAGTTGAAGACACCGGTATCGGGATACCAGTTGATAAACGTGACCTGATCTTTGAAAGATTTGAGCAACTCGACAATGCTTTCATCCGCCAGCAGGGCGGTACAGGCCTGGGCCTTGCCATTAGTAAAATGATCATTGAATCCATGGGCGGGCATATAATTGTTAACAGCGAAATGGGGAAAGGTTCAACATTCAGTTTCACGATCCATTTCAAGATCAATAAGCAGGCTGTTTTAAATCGTGAACTGCAAATGCAGCGTGTATCCCGTATCGTTAAGGATCCTTCGCAGAATTCCATCCTGCTTGCTGAAGATAACAAGGTGAATCAATTGCTTGTACATAAATTACTGGCGCCATACAATATACAACCGGTTATTGCTGAAAACGGGGAAGAAGTTTTGAACTTATTGGAGAACCAGTCTTTTGACCTTATACTAATGGATGTACAAATGCCTTTGCTGGATGGCATAACAACGACCAGGCTGATCAGGAAATATGTTGCCAACAGGATACCAATTGTGGGAATGACAGCGTATGTACTTCCAAATGAAATAGAAAAATGTTATGCTGCCGGCATGAACGATCATATTCCCAAACCAATTGATGAACAGCATTTATTGGAAGTAATAAAAAAATACATCTATCTGGATGAAAGCGGAACGCTAACAACCGTGTCGGCGGCCTTAGCCCCGACAGCGGTTATAGAAAACCCGAAAACAGTTACAGAAAAATCCACCACAATTGATCTTGAGTTCCTGTCGAATATCTGTAATGGGAACCAGGCTTCGATGAATACGATCCTGGATGCGTTGGAGGCGCAGTTGCCGGCCGACAGCCATTTATTCGAACAGGCCCTTGCAAATAATGACCCTGAAGCACTGCGGAAAATCATCCATCACATGAAATCCACTGTATCGCCTTTGGGAACTGGTTCAGTTATTGCTAAAGCTATAGTATCTGTAAGTTTTCATTTGCATACTGGTAACGACTGGTCTGCTGTACAGGAATCCGGCAAGTACCTGTTATCGGCTTTGAAAAATACCATTGATATGATAAAAAAAAGATAGTGTTACTTTTAAAAAATTAAATTCGTATAATAAAATAGTATTCTTTGCCCGAAACAATTAAATATGATACTGCCCGTAAAGATCAGATAACCCGGATCAGGAAGTTTGCAAATAATGCCATCATCATAATCTGGATGGCAGGTTTTTGTGCTATCCTGGTGCTGACAGGCTATTTTCTTTTTTTTACAGATCGTGCCATGGCGGATAATACCAGGATGGAAACCATCATTGGTTCAAAAAAGACGGCAGAAGAAACACTGTTCACTGATAAAACCACGCTTGTAAATATTGGTCTCCGGATGCAGGCAATACCAGAAGATGCGGAAATGGAATCAGGCGGAACAATCAGTATCAATAAAATTATTCATGATCAGAAACTGAATAAAATTAAAAAGGCAATAAAACCCCACTTAACTGTTAAGGGAGTAAAACCCGGGTTTTCGGTTAAAGCTGTACCTAAATAAATGAATCATTCGTATGAAAAATTACCTGTTTCTTTCAATGATCATAGTTGGTTTATTTTCCTGTGTAGGCGCAAAAAAAATGCGGGAAGTTTCAGCCAAATTACAAGACCTGGAAGTTCAACAGTCGGGGGAAAGCGATAAAATAAAAAACATCGCTTCGAGTGGGGAAGCAAAACTCGCAGAGCGTAAAATCGACAGCAATATTAATGAGCGGTTAGATCAAAGGTTATCATCTATCCGCAAGGACATGGATTCGATCAATAAGGAAATTGCCAGCCTTAAAAGCCTTACAAACGATATAAAAAAGTTTCGCAAAAATTATCAAAAGGAAATTGTTCCAAAACTGGCGCAGTTAGATACGTTCTACAAAAGATATGATGACCGGCTGAAAATATACCTCATGATGGAGGATGCGTTAAACACAGCCAATTATGTTTTGTTTGACCTGGCTGCATTTTTTGGTCCCGGTTTGTATAATATTCCTCCCGGCCAGGAATCACTGGCAATACAATCATTCTTACCATTAATAGATTCATTGGTAAAATTTTCAAATAAGTATCAGAATATATCACGTACGGCAACGCTTGTTGTTATTGGATATGCCGACGGGCAGGACATAAACAGATGCAGTAATTTATACGATACACTGTCGGAATTGATTGATGAACCGGTTGCCACAAAACAATTGCTGAATAAAAAATTGTCAGAATTAAGGGCCATAGAACTTATCAAACAATTAACCGCAATTTTTGCGCAGCGGGTTACTACCATTAAAAATCTTGATCAATTCAATGTTGAATATATTGGCCAGGGCAAAGGAGAAGAATATCCCATGCCTTCGATCAAAGATTATAAAGAAAATGACGAAAGAAGAAGAATCGTACTTTGTTACTGGGCTGTTTTACCAAACCTGCCATAACTGTTTTTCCCTTTATCGTTTAAATAGCACATCTTATCTAATTTTCCGGCCCACTCACCGAAAACACATTACAGCTGTTTGTATTTATTATTTCTTTGTGTTGAATTAATAAGCATTAACCTGTTTGTTGATGACGCCTCCACTGAAACCACTTTTTTTAAATTAGTGAGCATGAATTTTTTGCAGCGAATATTTTATAAGCAAGGCGGCCAAAAAGAAAGGGGCAGTATTTTTCAAAAGATACTGGTTGGATACGAAGCAACCATTTCATTTGATACTTCTTTCCTGGTTCACTTTTATGATGCTGCAAACATGCCTCTTTTACTTGAAAAGAAGGGTACACATTTTTATCACCAGGAATATGTACCGCTTCAAACAAGCACCGCCTATTTCAGGGTGCATGTTCTTAACCCGTTGCGGTTGCTGGGCCACACCGTTACCATTTCTATCAAAGTGAGAAATGAAATTGCAGTAGAAAAAACCTTTGCCATCAGTGGTCAGCACAATTTTGCCGACTGGCATTCGGTTACTGCCAGCCTGTTATGAACCCGTTGCGCCACGGCGGATGAAGCGGCGTTAAGATCTTTAAATTAGGTTTAATGTTTAGATAAGCGGGGGCCGGTGGTACTTGTATCGCCGGCTTATTTTAAAAAAAGCAAAAAGTCGTTGCAGCCTATATAAATTCCTGTTCTCACCAGGAAAACTTTTGAAACCAAACCAACCTCTGAACGCATCGATGGCTGCATCAATGCTTTTGAGATTGATAAAAAATTAAATGCAGTAGTTGTAAAAGGGGAAAAATCCTCGTATTTGAATTTTACAGGATGACCGGTGATCTTTATCACTGGTTTTTTTTGTCATCCCGAGCGACAGCGAGGGATCTCTTGATCGTTAGAAATGCTGTTGGGCGGATCCTTCGCTGCCGCTCATGATGACGTTCTAAATATCAATCCAATACCTCATATATCATTTCCGGTTTGACTTTATTTTTCAAACTCACTTCACCCACTTTGCGGCAGTTGAAAGATTCTTTTACTTTTTCATAAGCACATTCATTGATAATGATCTGGCCTTCTTTGGCTGCAGATTGCAAACGTTGTGCTGTATTTACCACATCGCCAATAACGGTATAGTCTAACCGGCGTAGTTTTGCCGAACCAATATTGCCGGAGATCATTTCACCGCTGTTGATACCGATTGAAACTTTTGGAGTAAAAGAAACCTCAGGAACAGTAGGCAATTTTTCTATCTGCGCCCGTACAGCAAGGCATGCATCAATAGCTTTGTCTAAATGATAATCGCCGCGGAACACAGCCATTACAGCATCGCCAATGAATTTATCAACATGGCCGCCCTGTGCAATGATCTCTTTCACCATTACATCAAAATAATTGTTCAGCAGTTTTACAACAGTGTCTGCAGGCGCATGTTCACTGATGGCAGTAAAACTACAGATGTCTATGAATGCAACAGTGCCTTCTATCGTATCATTTTCCATTAAGGAAGATTCAAATTCGCGGCTACCCATGAAGTTAAGTACTGTTTCATCCACGTACATTTTCAGGATATTGTTTTCTTTGATGGCTTTGAGTGTTTCTTTTATTTGTACCACATGCCTGAGTGTTTTTTCCATGGTCAGGTTCAGGTCATCAAAATTGATGGGCTTGGTTATAAAGTCAAAGGCACCACGGTTCATGGCAGTACGGATATTATCCATATCGCCATAAGCAGAAACGATCACTGATTTTATCAATGGACTTGATTCTCCCAACCGGCTTAATAACGTCAATCCATCCATCTCCGGCATATTGATATCACTCAGTACAATATCCACATCAGGGTTTTGCAGGATCTTATCCAATGCATCATTGCCATTCACTGCAAAGATGAATTCATACTGCTGATCCCTGATCTTCTGACGGAATTTCTGTTTGATGAGTACTTCCAGGTCTGTCTCATCATCGGCTACCAATATTTTTACCATCAGTTGTTTATTTTAAGTTTTTCTTTTAAAAGGGTAAAGTCAACCGGTTTGGTCAGGAAATCATCGGCACCCAATTCTTTGGCTGTATTAAAATTCTCTGCATCACCGTAGGCAGTTATCATCATCACAACTGGCGGTGGTTTATGGTATTTTTGTTTGATATGCTTCAATAACTCCAATCCACTCATACCGGGCATATTGATATCAGATAAGATCAGAACAGCTTCATGCTCGAGCCGGTTAAGATATACCAATGCATCTTCGCCGGAGAAAGCAAATACAAATTCAATCTCATTGTTTTTAATTTCTTTTCTGAATCGCTGTTCAAAAAGCGTTTTAACATCCTGTTCGTCGTCTACTACTAAAATTTTCATTTATTGTATTTATAGGTTTATACTGGTAAGATAATAATAAATTCAGCTCCTTCGCCTTCTTTTGTCTGCACTTTTAATTCCCCGCCATGCCCCTTGGTAACAATATCGTAACTCATGCTCAATCCAAGGCCGGTTCCCTTTCCTGTAGGTTTGGTGGTGAAGAAAGGTTGAAATATTTTATCTAAAACTTTTTGGGGGATGCCGTTGCCGTTATCTTTTACTTTTATTATTGCCTCACCCTGCCTACCGGCAGGCAGGCCCGTGCCCTCTCCTGCAGAGAGGGAGAGCTTCGTGGACACCGATACGGTTGGTTCATA
>JANNBU010000271.1:0-3642 GCA_031385805.1 Ferruginibacter sp. | reverse complement strand
GGAAAAATGTACTCATCGGTGGCCAGGCAGGCATCGTAGGGCATATACACATTGCAGATGGCAGTAAAATAAATGCGCAGAGCGGTGTGAGTAAATCAATAAAATCTCCCAACTCAGCAGTAACCGGATCTCCTGCATACGATTACACCGCAGCGTTACGAAGCCAGGCCATTACACGGAATCTGCCTCAACTGGAAAAACGTATCATAGAACTGGAAAAATTAGTAGCAGAACTGCAAAATAAAAAATAACATTTCAGTTACAACAATCTGTTTACAACCGGTTAATTTTACCAATTATAAGTTTTAATTTTTTTGAGTGAAGCGTACTTCCAGGTTATTATTCTTTTTTGCATCTTTATTCTTCTTCTCTGCTACCTGCTATGCACAACAGATTGTAGTATCCGGCAAGGTCGTTGATGGCCATACCCAGGAGCCGGTTGGTTTTGCATCGGTTTATATGGCGGCAGCTAAAAATGGCGCCGCTTCCGATAGTGCCGGGCGGTTTTCTATACACTTTAATCCATCTTCAAAAGATACCCTTATTGTAAGTTTTGTAGGTTATAAATTAAACAAAACGGCCGTTTCCTCCATCGACCTTACCAAACCATTTGTTATTGAAATGCAGCGGGGCGCTAATAACAATGAAGTGATTATTAGAACCAAAGTAAACAAAGGACTCTTTTTATGGAAGAAAATAATGAGCAAGAAAAAATATTATAACCGAAATAACCTTACAAACTTTGGTTACGAAAGTTATAATAAACTGGAAGTTGACCTGAAAAATTTTAAAGCCGAAAGGGTTAAGAAGAATTTTTTATTCAAGTCCTACTCATTTGTGTTAGATAATATTGACAGCACTTCTGAAAGAGATCCCTTTCTTCCTGCTTACCTGGTTGAAAGCATCAGTGACTTTGCTTATCAGAGGACCCCAAAAAAATATGTTGAAACCATAAAAGCAACGCACACAAAAGGTTTTAAGAATGAAAGCATCAGCAAGTTGCTGGGTGTAATGAATCAGAATGTGAGCATTTACAATAATTACATTAATATTATTGATAAGGATTTTATAAGTCCTTTTAATGACAATGCTGATGCATACTACAGTTTTCATGTTCCTGATACACAGATATTAAATGGCCAGAAGATCTTTCATTTTACATTTGATCCAAAACACCCGGGACAAAATACTTTTCGTGGAGATGCCTGGATTATATCCAAAACATACCAGATACAAAAGATATCCATGTATATCGGGAAAGAGGCCAATATAAATTTTATAGACCGGCTCAGTATTTTCCAGGAATTCCAGGCCGTTAATGATTCAATCTATTTTTTAACAAGGGATAAATTTTTCACCGATTTCAGGTTACTGGGAAAAAATTCGCTCACGTTGATCGGAAGAAAAACAACTTCGTATAAAGACATTGTGATCAACAGTGATTCTATTACCGGCGTTTTTAAAGATCAGAATATTGCTGAACTGATAAAAACAAATCCCGGCGTTAATGAACAAACAGATTCTGTGTGGAGCACACTTCGCCATGATA
This sequence comes from Ferruginibacter sp., assembly GCA_031385805.1. Lineage (GTDB taxonomy): Bacteria > Bacteroidota > Bacteroidia > Chitinophagales > Chitinophagaceae > Ferruginibacter. The sequence goes on along the minus strand of JANNBU010000271.1, from coordinate 2,093 downwards.
CATTATCAACCAATGAAAAAGCAATTTATTTAACGATCGACAAATTGCTTGCCATGCCCAAGTTCCAGCGATTAAAAAGAACGATCAAGTTTATTGCAACAGGATATAAGGATATCGGTAATGTTGAGATCGGGCAATGGTTCAACTGGGTAAGTGCCAATCAATGGGAAGGCACCCGCTTTCGTTTTGACCTTGGGACAAATACTGGGTTCAACAAAAATTTATACCTGCACGGTTACCTTGCATACGGCACAAAAGATAAGAAACTGAAAGGCAAAGCAGAAGCATATTGGAACATAATGAAAGTTCCCAACCGGTTAAGTCTGCACGCATCTTATACAAGTGATGTTGATAATGGCATTAGCCAATATGGCGAAGTAAGCCAGGATAATATTTTTTCACTCGCTATCCGTAAACCCAATACAACCCGTAAATTCATTGATTCCAAAGACTGGCGCTTTGAAGTGTATAAAGAATGGGGCAACAAAGGATTTTCTACCGAATTATTTTTAACGCACCGCCAGTTTGATCCCTTGTTGAATTTACCGTTCAAAAGCAGCTTCCCGGTTAGCTCCGGTGAATCATTGAATAGTTCTGAAATTGCATTAAAACTCCGCTTTGCATACCTGGAGCAATTTATTGATGGTGATTATTTTCGTTATTCACTTGGCACAAAATATCCCGTTACAGAATTAATGTTCACAAAAGCAATACCCGGTGTTTTCAACAGCGCTTATAGTTATACAAAATTCACTGCATCTGTAAAAGATAAAATCAGGATATCTCCCCTGGGTTCATTATCCTATAAAGTATATGCAGGTAAAGTGAATGGAACAATACCCTTTACTTTTTTAGAAGTGCACCCGGGCAATGACCTGTATTATTACAGTTCATCTTCATTTAACCTGATGAACCGATTTGAATACATCAGCGACCGGTGGGTTGGCATCAACCTCGAACACAATATCGGTTCCGGGATATTCCGCTTTACGCCACTTACCCGAAAACTTAAATGGAGACAGTTCTGGAATGTAAAAACAATGTGGGGAACACTTAGCAATGAAAATAAAAAGCTCAATGGCGATAATATCCGTTATGTAACGAATGATCCCAATACTTTATTTAAATACTTCAATGGAGGAAATTATACAGAAATAGGAACTGGTATCGACAATATATTTAAAGTTTTCCGCCTTGATTTTGTCTGGAAATTTAACCCGGCCACCACTCTTCCCCGCTATTCCCGTTTTGGAATTTTTGGCAGTTTCCAATTTCAATTCTAAATTGGGTAACAGTATCTGTCATGCTGAGCCTGCCTGCTGGTAGGCAGGGAACAGCCTGTCCCGATTATTTCGGGAAAGCATCTCCTCATCAGCATTGTCATCCTAACGAAGGAGGGATATAATCAAGCTGAGCTTTTTTCTTTCATGAGATCCCTCGTACCTCGGGATGACAGGAAAAATCAAATATCTTTGCCCAAATTTGAAATACCCGCATGGATAAAAATTTTAATGCTGATAAGCAGCATACACTTGTAGCACCGATAAGTATTTCAGGTACAGGCCTGCATACAGGCATCAACGTAGATATGATATTAAAGCCCGCCAACCCGGGTTTTGGATACCAGTTTCAAAGGACCGACTTGCCCGGAAGCCCCATCATAAAAGCAGATTGCGACCTGGTAACAGAAACTTCCAGAGGTACAACACTTGAAAAAGACAATGCCAAAATAAGCACGGTAGAACACGTACTTGCTGCGCTGGTAGGTATGGGCGTAGATAATTGCCTGATAGAAGTGAACGGCCCCGAAATTCCCATCATCGACGGAAGCAGCGAACCTTTTGTTGAGATCATTGAAAAAACAGGCGTGCTGGAGCAGGATGCTGCAAAAGCATGGTACACCATCGATACCAATATTTCTTTTTATGATGAAAAGAAAAGAGTGGAAATGACTGCGCTTCCTGCAACAAATTAAGAACTAACAACGCTCATAGATTTTAACAGCCCGCTAGTGGGTACACAGCCTGCCAGTTTAACAACCCTGAAAGATTTTCAGACAGAGATCGCCCCCTGTCGCACTTTTTGTTTTTTAC
>JANNBU010000233.1:0-4311 GCA_031385805.1 Ferruginibacter sp. | reverse complement strand
ATAAAAAAGACGCACTCATCTTCAGCCCTTTTGTTGAAGCCTGGTCAATACAATTGAAAAACAATGACCGGCAAAACTATTATGGTATTGCGTTACCTGTTTCTCTATCCAAAACAATTCCACACAGTAAATGGAATATTTAAGTGATATAATATCAAGATAGGGTTGAGCTATCATCTTCCCCGAAAACATGAGCAACAGGATTGTTATGAATAAGATCAATAAAAATTTATTTTTTTTCATCTGGCTGTTAATTTATAAAAACTTAAACTGTAAATGATTTTATTTTTTCCATAACGGGTACAGGCTGAAGTTTTGATCTCATGATCGTCACGGAATTTAATTTTTTTAGTTGATGGCCCGTGATCTTCTCTTTGATAAATGCGGGTAGTAATTTATCAAAAAGTAAAAACAACCTGTTTACCCGCCCGGGAAAGATCACTTCTTTGCCTTTTAATAAACCATCAATGGCTATTGGTGCAACTTCCTCGGGTTCCATAACGGCCTGGCGTGCCAGCCAGTTGCATGACCTGTTGAGTAACCTGATGCTTGTATTGGTATTCATCGATCCCGGGCAAATAACACTCACCCTAATCCCTTCCGGTCTCAATTCCCTTCGCAGGCTTTTTGAAAAAAAATAAATATACGATTTGGTGCCTCCATAAACCTGTTTCTTTGCCAGGAAGAAAAAACTGCTTAAACTTCCAACATTCAGGATATACGCCGGACTATTCCTTTCCAACATTCCTACAAACAAGCGGGTAACCAGTGTGGTAGCCAATATATTTAATTTTATCTGGGTTTGATATAACTGGATGGTCCCTTCGTTAAAAAGCAATGTACTCCCGATGCCCGCATTATTGATAAGCATATTAACCTTTATTCCCAATGCCGAAACTTCATCGAATAATGCCATGCAGTTTTCTTCTTTTGAAAGATCTTTTTCAATTGCTATCACTTCCACACCGTAATTTTTTTTAATAAATGCTGCCAGGTAATACAATTCAGGGCCGGGCAATGCCACCAGGATAAGGTTCATCTTCCTTGTTGCACATTCAATGGACAATGCTTTGCCAAATCCTTCGCTGGCACCTGTAATGAGACAATAATTTTCATTCTGCATGATCGTTGGTTTTTAAAAAGTGAATAGTTTGTTGAAGCCCCTCTTTTAAAGGAGTAAGCCGGTAACCTAATTGCCTTACCGCTTTATTGCTGCTGTAAATTTTATTGCAGAAAATAAACCTGGAAGCCCGGGTAGTAACAAATGGTTCTTTGCGTGTTAATTTGTATCGTACCCATTGTAATATAGCCCAGACATGAATTAAAAATTCAGGAGCCTTCATTAATATGGCTTTTGTTCCCGATAGCAAGCGAATGGTTTCAAAAAGATCCATGTAAGAAATGTTTTCTCCACCCAGGATATATTTTTCTCCGCCGATCCCTTTAGACATGGCCAGGATATGACCTTTCACAACATCATCAATAAAGCAATAATTGGTTACCTGGTTGCCCGGGCTGGGAATGAAAGTGGGTTTACCGGCCACAAATTTTTTGATCAGCTTGTTTACACTGATGGGATGCGTTTCAATACCCGGCCCGAATACTTTTGACAGTGATACAATTACCGTGTACAATCCTTTGTGCACATATTCTTTAACCAGGTTTTCGGCCAGGAATTTTGTGAATTCATATTCATTGTCAAATGCGGTAATGCGGGGATCATTTTCACACCTCGGTTCATTCAGCGATGGCCCCATTACACCGCAAGTGCTGGTAAATACTAATTTTTTAACGCCGGCTTCCAATGCTTTTGCGAGTACATTGTGAGTGCCTTCAACATTAATTTTATAAAAGTCGGCAGGATCTTTGGCAAATATCTTTACCAGGGCGGCAGTATGATATACCTGTTCACAGTTATGAATAGCCGCTGTGATAGATTGCATGTCAGTAATATCACCGGCAAATACCCGGATGTTCTTATGCACAGGAACATTTTCTGAATGAAGGTTTCTTACCAGTATATGCACTTCTTGGCCATTTTCTGCCAGTGCAAGTGCCAGTTGATGGCCCACATACCCGGTAGCGCCTGTAACTAATATTTTCATTTGATCAGTTTTAAGTGGGTTAAAAATCGGTTCAATAGTGATGTTTCATAAGTTATAGATAAAGCCAGATGCAAAATAATTGCAGGCCATACAGCCTGGATGCTGATACAACAGCAACAGGAAATTATTCCATAAGGAATGCATGCCCACATTTCTTTTTTGCCGCTGAATAAGTGTAATAAAACTGTTAGTAATGTAGTAAGTGCGATCGCCTGGAATATTCCAAACCATTTTATAAAATCAAACAGGAGCATTCCCCGAAAAAATAATTCATAGGCAACCAGGAATAATATCCGTACAAAAAAATATTGAACGATGAATTTTCCGGATAGTATATGGATGTTTTTATGCCGGATATGAATTTGCCGACTTACTCTTAAAATACTTATAACCACTAATACAACTAAAGAAACAAATGACAGGAACCATGAAAGGGTTGGTAACACTTCACCAGTGATTGCCTCATTAAATGATCGGTTTATAGATATCACAGGTACTAATCCTAACCACAGTATCCCGGCCAGGTGTAATCCAATAAGGTTGCCGGTATTGGTTGTCAGCGCTGCATTTTTATCAAACAACCTGTTACTCCTGTTTGGTTTGCTCATCCATTTAATTATAAAGAACATGGAAAAGCAACATGCATATATTAATAAAGCTTCTGAATTGTCCATTGCTGAATTTTTAAGGGTTAAGAATGATCTCTGCCGAATAGAATGTATGTTCGATCCTTATTTTGCTGCATACGCCACCGGTATAGTAATAGCAATTGCTGTCTCCATTCGGAAAATTTACTTTATAACCGCCATCAGATTTCTTTTCAATGTCTGCAAAGCATTGTTGTTTGTCGCAATACACTTTTTTTTGTACAACAGGTTCCTGGAAGTAAAGACAAAGCAGGTTGAAACTGATATCAGGAATAGTTAATTTTTCTTTTTCATTGTCTGCATTCACTTCATAACCATCTGCAGTAAGCCGGGTTTGTTTGTTAACTTTAACATCACCATTTGTTATATGGTACTGGCTGGAGAATACAAGTTTGTTATTTGAAAAACAGGCCGATTCAACAACGGTGGCAGAGATCAACAGGATGATGCGGAATTTTATTTCGGAACTTAAGATCATTTTACAAAAATTTCCTTCAGTTGTTTTTTCGAGTTTCATCCATCCGATATCGTTACCATTGCGGACTACTTTATAATTTAATTTCTGGCCACGGGCGTTTATCAATATTCCGCTGATGAGTAAGAATATCAACATGCAGATCATTACCCGGGCAAAAATTCTGAATATAGGAGTGGATTTCTTTAAACTGATCGCATCCTGCTTTTGCCGCCTGATCTTTTTTAACAGCAGGTAAATAAGCATTGGTATCATGATGATTGTTATTAAGGTTTGAAAAAACGATTCTGTGTGTTTGCTTATACCCTTAACCGTAACTGACCAACAAAAATGTTTTAACTGTTGTATCGGTGCGGATCTCTCTTTTAATAATTCCTATTCCTTTCACCCAATAGCATGTTAGTTGCAGGTAACCGGCTTCGGAAGGTTGCTTGCCATTGGTGGAAATAAACTTATGTACTCCTGTATAAACCGTTCCATTTACAGTCAATGACGGAATTTGTGTGTATTGCCAGTTTCCTGAAGAGGTAAATGGGCACCAAAAGACAGGAAGCACTGATCCTTGTTCATAAAATTTAAAACCGGTGTTATCAATAGTAGATCCGTAAAAACCTGTGAAGACATAACTCTGTGCAAAACCGGAAAACCAATTCTCCTGGCTGGAGCCTGCAATTTTTGTTAGCGTCAATTTGTATGTTTCATAATAAAAATCCTTGTCCCAGTCAAAATATCCTTCATCAAGTTTTTTTTCAATAATACTTTCTGTCACTCTTACAAACTCAGTAACACCTGTTGCCGAATCCTTATAAATGAAATACCTGTTAAGCGGGAGGTTTATAATGTCAATGGAAGGATTGAATTTATAAAAGGCAGTTTCATCAGAAGACGTCACCTCAATTTTAGCACAGCTTGCTAATAATATGATCGTAGCTGAAATGCAATAAAGAATATTTTTTTTCATGATCGTTGTTTTTAAGTTTAAGTGATTGAATTACCTGTCCGGATCATCTTCCGACAGGAATCGATAGGGTAAGGCCGGTAATATTTTTGGTTCCGGCCGGGATTCGATAACCAGTTTGTTGTT
>JANNBU010000231.1:0-5832 GCA_031385805.1 Ferruginibacter sp. | reverse complement strand
ATAAAAAAGACGCACTCATCTTCAGCCCTTTTGTTGAAGCCTGGTCAATACAATTGAAAAACAATGACCGGCAAAACTATTATGGTATTGCGTTACCTGTTTCTCTATCCAAAACAATTCCACACAGTAAATGGAATATTTTACTCACGGCTATTGCCAGGATGAATGACAGTACCATCAGCAGCAAATCAAAGATGCAGGCGGGCGGAGCATTCATACTCAGTAATAAAAGAACAGAAAAACTAACCTGGAAATTAGGCTGCTATATAAACGGAGAATTCTTTGGCGTATTTGTTATGCCACTAGCGGGTATTGATTGGAAAATAAATAAACGGAATACATTGTTTGGCGTGTTACCTGGTAACCTGACATACGAACATAAAATAAGTAAACAGTTTTATTATGGAGCAAACTTCAGGGCCATTACCAATTCTTATGCAACTGCAAATGGTTATTGGCGCATGGATGAAAACCAACTGGGTTTATACCTGGATACTTACCTCAATAAAAATTTCGTGCTGAATATAGAAGCCGGTCATTCCATTTTAAGAAAAATAAGGACCGGCATAAAAGATGTATCAAAATCTGATGCTGATGTGAATGACAATTTTTATTTCAAACTATCATTTGCATACCGGGTGCGGTTTACAAAATAAAACAACGGGTAAATAGTTTATTGCTGCCTTTGCTTCATCACTTCATACAAAACAATGCCGGTAGAAACAGATACATTCAACGAATCAAATTCAGCAGCCATTGGAATTTGAAACTGGTCATCACATATTTTCATCAATGCAGGATAAACCCCATGCTCCTCTCCTCCCATAATGATGGCGCAAGGTTCTGCAAAATTGCATTCATAAGTTTTCTTCGAAGCTTTCATTTCACTGGCAAAAACTTTTATGCCGTTCAAATGCAGTTCATCAACTGTTTTCATCAGGCTGCTGACCCGGCACACGGGTATTTGTTCCAAAGCGCCGGCGGAAGTTAATATTGCATCTTCATTCAATGCTCCCACTCCTTTATCAGGGATGATGATCGCATTCACACCAAAACAAAAAGCGCTGCGTGCAATGCCACCAATATTCCTGATATCTGTAATGCCATCCAACATGAGGAACAGCGGCACTTCCCCGTTTTCAACAACAAATGAAATGATCTGTTGAAGATCCTGGTACTGGATCTTTGATATTTGTGCCACACAACCTTCATGGTTGCTGATATTAAAACCATTCAGTTTTTCAACCGGCACTTTATTGATGGGCACCATTTTTTCGGCAGCCAGTTTTTTCAGTTCATCGATTACAGGGCCGTGTACGGTTGACTGGAGATAAATCCTTTCCAGTTGCTTACCTTCCTGCATGGCTTTGATAACAGCTTCCCGGCCAATGACCAGGGTATTTTTTTTGGGGCGTTGATGTTGATGCCTGAAATTTTTCACTATTTAAAGTTAGTATTTAATGTAACGTCATAAAAAAAGTTTACAGCTTTTAAAAGCTGTAAACTTTCTCAGGGCCAAGTCCCCTTCGGGGAATTTAGGGGGCTTTATTTCAATCCAAAAACTCTTTTCACTTCTTTAACTGCATCCAGTTTCTCCCATGTAAAAAGTTCTACTTTTTTCTTAATTGATTTACCATCAGGTGATGTGAATGTTTTTTCTACTGTTTCATTCTTACGACCCATGTGTCCATAAGCGGCAGTTTCACTGTACATCGGGTTACGCAATTTCAAACGTTGCTCAATAAAATAAGGGCGCATATCAAAGCAGGACATTCCCATTATTTTTTTTGCAATTTCACCATCAGTCATTTTCACTTTCGCAGTACCATAAGTAACCACGTTGATACTTGTAGGCTGTGCCACACCGATAGCATAAGAAACCTGTACCAGTACTTCATCACACAAACCGGCAGCTACCAGGTTCTTGGCTATATGACGTGTTGCATAAGCAGCAGAACGATCTACCTTGCTGGGGTCTTTACCACTGAAAGCGCCACCACCATGTGCACCTTTACCACCATAAGTATCAACAATGATCTTACGGCCTGTTAAACCGGTATCACCATGCGGGCCACCAATAACAAACTTACCGGTTGGGTTGATATGATATTTTATCTTGTTGTTGAACAGGTGAGCGTATTTTACAAATTTTGCTTTCACCCTTGGTATAACAATATTGATGATATCTTTTTTAATTTTTGCCAGCATCGCTTCATCAGCAGCAAAATCATCATGCTGGGTAGAAACAACAATTGCATCTATACGTGTAGGCTGGTTGTTATCATCGTATTCAAGTGTAACCTGGCTTTTTGCATCGGGGCGCAAATATTTGATCTGCTTATTTTCCCTGCGTACTGCAGCAAGTTCCAATAAAATATGATGAGCCATATCCAAAGCCAATGGCATATAATTAGCCGTTTCATTGGTTGCATAACCAAACATCATTCCCTGGTCGCCGGCACCCTGTTCTTCTTTCTTTTTACGGTCAACACCCTGGTTGATATCACCCGATTGCTCATGAATAGCTGATAAGATACCACATGAATTTGCTTCAAACATATACTCACTTTTTGTGTACCCGATCTTACGGATAACACCTCTTGCAATTTCCTGTACATCTAAGTAAGCTTTGCTTTTTACTTCACCTGCAAGTACCACCTGGCCTGTTGTTACAAGGGTTTCACAAGCAACTTTGCTGGATGGGTCAAACGCTAAAAAATTATCGATAAGTGCATCACTGATCTGGTCTGCAACTTTATCCGGGTGTCCTTCACTAACTGATTCTGACGTAAATAAATATGGCATATTATTTTTTTTAAGAGTGCAAAGATAAGGGTGTATGGTTTAAACAACAAAGTGTGTCTTTCAAATTGTCACTGGCTGGTGAAAACAGCAGCCAGGGCGGGCAGCCGTGGTATGTGTTTTCACCGACCACGAAAGTTTAATGAAGGCTGTATCGTTTAAACAACAAAGTCCTTCTATATACTTATAAAAGGACTCGCTGTAAATATTTTTTTCTATTTAATAGGAGAATAAATAATCCTGATCCGCATACGGTAATTCGGGTTATCACCGGTTCCAAGTCTTACCCTGCCAAGCGCCAAACTGTTGTTATAGGGTACTTCAGCTACTGAATACTGTGGATATCGGAAACTGTATGCAGGGAATAACCGCATATCATAATTCCTGCCCGAATCTGTTACCATGCGTTGAATATACCTGGTAACATTAAAATTGTAATAGGACATAGATTCTCCGAAAGGACCCGTCTTTGTCCGTTTAAACCCACCAAAATATCCGAAATCAGGGCCACCAGCAGGATAATAGTACGAACTATTATCAGGATCATAAGATACTGTAGGATTCAGGTCATAATATATTGGCTTGTACTTAAGCGGGGTTGTTGAATCTTTCAGGTCAAGGTATAAGAAATTAGGTGGAACAAATTTATCCGACCAAGGCAGGTCTGCAATTTGTTCTACAATGATCTCTGCTCTGTGAATGATCCTGTTACTATAACCGTTTAATTTAGGAATGGAAAGATCTGCATAAGTTCCCGGTTGGGTTTGTAAATACAATTCACCAACAGGCGGGTTATCAGCAGGTGAGCCTGCCCGATTGCGGCTTACATAATTTGCAAAAAGAGAGCGGGCGATGGTACTGTCTCTTGGCGCTGTCCTGAATTTAAAAGAAGTATAAGTAGTATCAATTTTACCCGCATTTTTTTTACGGTAATGCACTTCTAATTTTGTATTGGTATCGGCATAATTGATATACATCAATGCATTACCAGCACCTACTGACTTAACTGAAAACCCGATGAAATTACTACGGAATAGTGTGTCATTATAGAAAGCATGGTTGCCGGGCCCTGCTGAAGTATCATCGCTTTCAAAAAGCCTGTTGGCAAAAGACTGATCTAATTTTATACGAATCTGGTTGTTTACAGAATCTGTTTTGTTGTTATAAACTATATATTTTGCAAGATCAGGAATAAAAAGTTGTTTACTGCCAATCGGTGCACCAATACCTGTGGGTTCATAAATAGTTGGCCATTTCCAGTTGCGTTCTACTGAATCCCTGAAAACAAGATCAGTAATTTCATTTACCTGCAATAACTGTGTTTCCGAGCTATCGCCCCAGAAACCTTTATAACTAAGGCACAATACAACAGAATCCAATCCGCCAGTGATAGAATCTTTTTCTCCGAATGCAAAAGGGTAAAAAGCAGGTTTTAATTGAAAAAATAATTTTCCTTCAGATTGTCCAAACAATGGATCATTGGTAATTTTTCCAAGAACCTGGTCGGCAGTGGAAAATACCAGCGTTGTATCTGTATAATTATGCTGGGTTGCATTGATGGCAAAAGTGTCTGCAAAAGTATTTACATTATCTACAGCAGGGATGAGGTCGCTGCCAAGGTTGGTAGTGTCTAATTTGGTACAGCCAAAGTTGAAGATAGAAATGCAAATAAAAACGGTTAAAGAAAGGGATAAGATTCTTCTGTGCACAAGCGTAATTTTAATAAATGGGTTGGTTATTTTCTATTTGGCAAGGTCGGTATATAATTGTAAATAGTCTGTTAAATCACTTTCTGCATTATACTTCAAAACTTTTTTGCCTTTTATTTTTGAAAATTCCTCCACTAATTTTTTATCTACAGTTTCTGCACCAAATGTAATGGCATCAGCATACGTTGCGCCACCCCTGAACATCGCAATATTGTTTGCATCTTTATATGGTTCCAGTTCTTTTTTGGTAACATGATCATTGATGGTTGCTAATTTTAAAAAATCTGCACCAAGTTTTTCTTTAAAAGTTGTTTGGCCAATGGTGAAAACGATCTTACTGTTACTGAAAACGGGTTCTTTTTTATAAGCAACACGCAGGAACATGGGTATCAGCCCGGTCATCCAGCCGCTGCAATGAATGATATCAGGAGGCCATCCGAATTTTTTTACCGTTTCAAGGGCGCCTTTACAGAATAAAACGGTTCTTAATCCATTGTCATCAAACCAAACCTCTTTTTCATCGGCAAATATTGACTTCCTTTTGAAAAAATCCTCATTATCGAGAAAATAAATCTGCAACCTTGCATTGGGCAGAGAAGCTACTTTAATAACAAGCGGGTAATCATCATTATCTATAGATACATTGATCCCAGAAAGCCTGACAACCTCATGCAGCCTGTGCCTGCGTTCATTTATTACACCAAATCTTGGCATGATACAACGTACTTCGAGGTTATTGTCATTAGACATAACAGCCAGTTTATTTACAATCTCAGCAAATTCTGTCATCTCTAAATAAGGCGACATTTCGTTGGCTATAAATAAAATTCTTTTCTTTGTTGACATTTGCGCTTGGTTAGGTGCACTAATACTTTTTTGAAATGGTGTGCAAAGGTATAGTTTTTTTATTGAAATTGTTATTCATCAAGCCTTTGAAGGCATTTAAATTCAATAAATGATCATTTTTAAAACTGCTGCAGAACTTACTGCACATATAAAAAAAAGCAGGGCTACCGGCCTGTCCATAGGATTTGTACCCACGATGGGAGCCCTGCACAACGGGCATATTTCCCTTATTGAGCAATCTAAAAAGGAAAATAAAATAACGGTATGCAGCATATTTGTAAATCCTGCACAATTCAATAACCCCGATGATTTTAAAAAATACCCCATAACCATTGAAAATGATATTGACATGCTGGAAAAATGTAGATGTGATATTTTATTCCTGCCGGAAGTAAACGAGATCTACCCCATTGATTTTGCAAAACCACATTATGATCTTGGTTAATTAGAAACGATCCTTGAAGGTAAATACAGG
>JANNBU010000366.1:0-5840 GCA_031385805.1 Ferruginibacter sp. | reverse complement strand
AAGAAATAATCAGGCCGGCCATAAAAGATGCCAAACAACGGGATATATTTTGTTTTGGGCCCTATCCCGCTGATGCATTTTTTGCCCGTGGGCAGCATGAAAAATTTGATGCAGTACTTGCCATGTACCACGACCAGGGATTGATCCCTTTCAAATCACTCGCCATCGGCGAAGGTGTAAACTATACTGCAGGGTTAAACGCAGTAAGAACTTCTCCCGATCATGGAGTTGCTTTTGACATAGCCGGGAAAGGAATTGCTGATGAATCTTCTTTAAGGGAAGCATTATACAAATGTATAGACATTATAAACAACAGGGCCGAATATGACAGGCAATATAAAAACCCTTTGAAAAATATAAGTTCTGCTGTGATTGCGAATGCGGTGGATGAAAAGATAGAGGAATAATTCTTTGTTACACGAATTGTTCGGAAACACCCTCCCTCTCCTTTGGAGACGGCTGGGCCTGCCTGCCGGTAGGCAGGGTGAGGTTAAGTAGACGAATTAAAAATCAGTGGCAACATAATCATTTATGTAAATCGTGTTCTCCAACTATTTAAACACATCCTCCGAAACACCCTTATTTATGATGTAGCTTTTAAAATCAATTTCTGCCCTGCCCTTCTTATTTTTTACTTCAGTTGTTTTCTTTTGCTCAGTTCCATCATCAAAATCAAACGTAACTCCCTTCGGTAGCTTATAATCTTTGGTATTGAATGAGAATATGATCTTATCTGGTAAACCGAATTCACTGAATTTTCCATAGGTCATTTCCAGTTCAAAAGTGCCGTTCTCTTTGGTTGTGGTCTTTGCTTTCCTGATCAGGTTATTTACCGGATCAATATAAACGGTTGACAGTACTACTTCACTGTTATCATCTGTTGGCAACAATTTGGCAACTCTTACGATGACATTTCCAATCTTTTCTGTTCCGGCATCAATGATGGTATAATTTTTTTCACCCAGGATATTATTCATATTAATACTTACCGCTCCTTTTGGAATAAATGAGATGCCCTTCTCACTTTTTATTTTCAGCTTATTTGGTTTTTTAAAATACAGTTTTATGTTTGCCACCGGAACTTTTAAAAAAGCAACATTGGTTTTCATCCTGCCAGAGGCTTCATAATCGTTGACCTTTTCAATTTTAATTTTTGCATTTGTAACAAGTTCATTGATATCCTGTGCATTTAATCCAGGAACAAATAAAAGTAAAAACAATAAACAATAGCCAGTCTTCTTAAACATGCTCAGCAATTTTATGATAAAATATCCTTTCTTTTAAAAATCAATACAGATAAGCCTACCAGGACAAAAATATGTGCCAGTAATACATACAGGCTGTTGCGGATAGCCGCCCAGTTTTCAAGGCTTCCCTTTATGGGTTGCCCATCATCGGTTGTTCCGATATAGAAAAATCCTTTCCAGCCTACCAGGTATGAAGTAAACAACCAGGGCTTTACATTTTTTTCAATTACAGGAACATTGATATTTGAAACAACCGTACATACGATCACTATACAAATAGTTGCAATGATGGGGCCAATGGAATTTTCTGCAAAGATGGACAATAACATAGCCAGTGCAGCGATCACCGTTAGTGCAACGGCTGCATAACCAAACGCGGCCCAATAACGCCACATGATATCGTCTTTTGTTATTTGCAATATCTGTGACTCCTCTCCTTTTACCCGGAATATGAGCATATCGTCTGCGCCAAAAATGAATAAGCTGATAAACAATGCCATGACCGCCATCCATATCAACAACATAATGGTAAAGATTACCGACGCTGCAAATTTCACCAATATGAGTTGTGTACGGCTTACCGGTTTTGTTAAAACAAGTCGTAATGTTCCCATATTTGCTTCGCCGGAAATAGAATCACCGGCAATCAGTGCAACCAGTATTGGCACCTGCACCAACAATGTGTTCAGAATAATATAACACATAAAATAACCGTTGATGGCTTTGCTTTTGTCGATCTGAAAATTATCCTGCACACTTTGCAACATCAGGTTCATATAACTTTCACCATCGGCTTTAAATGCAAACTGGAATATAAAAACAATGGCAGTGATGGCAGCAAAGGCAATATAGGTTCTCGACCGTTTTGATATCTTATACAATTCTATCTGCAACAATTTAAGCATCGGGTTCATTGTTGGTAAGTGATAAAAAATAATCTTCTAATGAGTGGCGGGGTTTAATCGCAATAATACCAACATCCATTTCCGTTAGTTTTGAAACCAGTGACGGGATCTCGCTTTTATTGATCGTAAGTTTTACATGATCTTTACCCACTTTTGCTTTTAAAGCCCATGCCGTGTTTTGTAATTTGTTGAATGTTGCTGTATCATCAGTTGTTTCAAGCTGTACCAATGTGTTTGACGGATCGAGTAGTTCTGATACGGTGCCTTCTGCGATCTTTTTTCCTTTGTGAATGATGAGCATGCGGTTGGCGATCAATTCAATTTCACTGAGCAGGTGCGATGACACGAGTACTGTTTTGCCCTGTTCCCTGCTCAATTGCAGGATGAGATTCCGCATATCAGCTATTCCTTGCGGATCAAGACCATTTGTTGGTTCATCCAGTATGATCAGTTTTGGATCATGTACCAATGCAATAGCAATTCCTAATCTTTGTTTCATTCCCTGGCTATAGGTTTTTACTTTGCTGCTGCTGCGGTCTGCAAGGCCAACCATGTTTAGCTGGTTTATGATGAATTTGCGGTTGGGTTTTATCCCACTCATTTTTGCAAAAATGGAAAGGTTGTCAAAAGCGGAAAGGTATTTATACATATCGGGCCTTTCGATGATTGCCCCGGTTTGTTGAAGGATATTATGACGGTTTGTATGCAGATCTTTTCCAAATATCTTTATCTCGCCTCCACTTGGCCTGATAAGCGTTAATAACATTCGTATGGTAGTAGATTTGCCTGCACCATTCTGGCCAAGAAAACCGTAAACATCTCCTTCATTAACAGAAAAAGAAAGATCGTTTACTGCTGCGATGTCATCAAAATTTTTGAAAAGGTTTTTTACGGCTATGATCGGTTCCATGAATGTATAATATCACTAAAGATAGAACGGAATGTCTAAATAAAAAATAATGAACAAGGAACAAGGAATCTTGAATTATGATCGGAAATGCGTACTTCGGTATTCGATATTCTTAAGGCTTCATATAAGATTGAAGCGCCTGTACATATTGCTCAAATGCATTTATTCCTTTGGGGGTGATCCTGCATAGGGTTTGGGGGTAATTGTCTTTAAATTGCTTGGTAACTTCAATATAATCTGCCTCTTTAAGTTTATTGATCTGTACACTTAAATTACCCGCTGTTGAGTTTGTTTTTTCACGGATAAAAGTAAATTCAGCTTCTTTCAGCCCAATAAGCAGGCTGATCACGGCCAGGCGTAACTGAGAATGTAATATGGGATCAAGTTCTTTAAATTCCATTATAAGCCCGGTTATTTTTGTACGATATTATTTTTTCTATACTGTGATCTTAGTAATAATCCTGGTATGATATAACCGATCAACACAGCTCCTGCCATGATGAGCATATCATATTTGAATTCTTTGTTTATAAAAATGGCAATGGCGCCCGCCCAGTTCACGGAAGCGCCCACCATCAATGACAGGGATTTTATTGCGCCTCCTTTTACCAACATGAGAAAAGCAAAGATCATCAGCATAAAACCAAATCCTTCATTTGGGCTTACAGCTACATTAATGGAAATAATGATAACAAACAATGAAACAAAGAATGCGATATCAACCATCTTCATCAGATCATCAACATAGGTTCTTGCCAATTTTTTTTGTGGGCGGAAAGCATCATAAATAAGCAGGACTATAGTAGCAGCTCCAAAAATATTCCAGGAAAGGAAAATATTCTCAGCTCCTATATTTATAAATATGTAAGTAGTAAGGGATGCAATAAAAAGCATGGCACCCCATACCAGCCAGTGAATGCCACTGTCGGTTATGTTGCTTTTTGCCTGGTTTATCATCTGGTGAATGATCTCCAGGCTTTTTTCATTTGAAAGTGGTTGATCGTTTGACATATCAGTTTTGATTTTTAAATTTTCTTCTAAGCAGGATTCCCGGGATGATCCAGGCAACAACAACAGCAGCACATATAAACAACAATTGAAAATCATAGGGCACCAAAACACTTACCAATGCAAGTAGCCAGCATATCATTCCACCAATAACCAGCGGTTTGAATTTTAAGATTATTCCCGATAAAAAAGTGGGCATGCCGTATAAAACAAGTATGGCGGGATTAATACTATAATAAGCTTTTTGCTGCAGTAAAATGTAAATTAAAATACCCATGCAGGACACAAAGCATATCCATACATACTTCAATATATCCGCCGTATATGTTTTCACTTTTTCTTTCTTTGCTTTTTTGGAAAGAAATATCACCTGGTATATAACGACCAGCCAGGTAAGGAACCATATATAGTAAGCATTTTGATTGTTATAAAAATGAATTGCAACAAACTGAAACATGCTGCATACAAATACAACAATTCCCCAAAGCAGGTACAATGTACCCGACTCGCTAAAATTATTCTTAGCCTTGTTGATCATTGACTCAATCAACTGCAGACTGTTTTGTTCATTGAATGGCTGTTCCATGTGAAAGATTTTAAATGATGTTGCTTTTTAAATAAGGTTTAGGGAGTTTAGAAAGTTTAGATGATTGGAAAGATTTTTAAATTTTACATACCCCTAATCCCTCTAAACTTTCTAAACTTCTAAACCTGCTTACTTGCATTCATTCAAAAGCATTTCCGTTCTTTGCTTTCCCCAGTTTGGAGATATTTCTGATGCCGGTTTAAATGCCGCATATTTTTCCATCGCTGTTTGTAATTGCTCTGAAGCTGTTTTACATCCGCCGCCAAATTGCTCTGGTGTGTATTTCAATCCCTGTCCTTTTAAGTAGTATGGGCGTGGATTTGAAGGATCAAGTTGCATAGCATTTTGTAACTGGGCTTCGGCTACCGGACCAAATTCCATGTACCGTTGCATCGGATTTACCATCATGCGGCTGCTGGCGATCATACTTTTTATACAACATATCTCAGAATTATCTGGCTGAAGGGAATCTGCTTTATTGATCAACGAAGTAGCTTTATCGGCTATAGCATCAACTTTGGATTTATCCTGCTCCATGTATGTATAATTAACCTGGCAGAATGCTGCATAATAATAAGGCAACCATTGATTTTTTTCAGCCATTGCAATGCGTTCAAAATTATTTGCAAGGCCCAATAAATTTTGCGGGTTCTTAAAGCTTGTATCAATGGCAGCCATATTTACCTTCATAGCAGCCATAAATTTTTCGCTTTGTGCGAAAGAACATATAGATACGATCATTACGGAAAGAAACAGAATTGACTTTTTCATTTTTTTATATTTTATTGTTTGTTTTTTAATTTTTGATATTCTTTTTCAACACTATTTACTTTTGGAAAAATATAAGCGTCTGCATAATGAAAGGCAAGCCCGATCCCCCATCCCAACATTGGCCATACGGGCCATGGAAAATATTCATTGTTGCCATGATCTTCTCCTCTAAAATACCACAGCGCCCAGAAAAATGCATTTACTATTATATAAGACAAGAGGTGAGTTTTAAAACCCGCTCTTTTTTGTGCAATCTCCCACAAAGCAGGATCTTTTCCTGGAGGTGGTGGTTGATGATGTGACATATAGGTGATGATTTATGATGTATGATTTATGATGTGTGATTTTTATAAATTATTATTAATAGCATCCTGTGTTCTGTCAATACCAAAACTTATGAAACATCCGATGTA
>JANNBU010000189.1:0-2588 GCA_031385805.1 Ferruginibacter sp. | reverse complement strand
CAACAAGTCACCGACGACATCAAAAAATTATTCCAGCAACACCGCAAAGAACCAATTACGGCTATTGATAAACTTCCACAAGCCGGCAGCGAACGCCATTACTATCGTATTCATACAACTGATCATTCTTTTATTGCAACTTATGGAACCAATATAAAAGAAAATGAATCTTTTATTTATTTCTCCGATCATTTTAATAAAAAGCAATTGTCTACTGCTAAAATATTTTTCATTAATGATGCAAGAGATATTTATATACAGGAAGATTTTGGGGATGCTTCATTACTGAATAAATTGGAGCAGAACGGCTATACTGCTAATGTATATGAATTGTATAAAAATAGTTTAGAACAACTGGTTTTGTTACAGGTAAGGGGACATGATGGAATAAACTATAACAAATGTCTTACCAACACTTCCTTTGGTAAACAGGCCATCATGGCCGATCTCCTGTATTTCAAATATTATTTCTTAGATGCTTTGCGCAGACCTTATGACAAACAAAAACTGATCGATGATTTTGAAGCACTGAGTAATTACCTGTCGCATACAGAGTATAAATATTTTATGTTCCGCGATTTTCAAAGCCGTAATATTATGGTTAAAGAGGATAACAGTGTTCATTTTATAGATTACCAGGGCGGCATGCAGGGAGCACCACAATATGATGTGGCATCCTTATTATGGCAGGCAAAGGCAAATCTTCCTGATGAATGGAAACAATCTTTACTCAATGATTATATGGATTCTTTTGAAAAGATCGTTGGTCAGTCCATTGACCGGGATGTCTTTCAAAGCCAGTATCATGGTTATGTACTGATACGTTTATTGCAGGTGCTAGGGGCTTATGGCTTTCGGGGTTTGTTTGAAAGAAAGGCTCATTTTCTTACCAGCATCCCATTGGCATTGGGAAATTTAAAATGGTTCATCAACAACCAAAGCATTGGTATATCAGTTCCTGAATTTAAAAAAGTACTGGAGACTTGTATCAGTGATGAAGTGATCAATGAATTCACACCGATAAAAGCAACGGAAGAAACCCCACTGATCGTTACAATCAATAGTTTTTCTTACAAAAAAGGTATACCCAAAGATGTTACCGATAATGGAGGAGGATTTGTTTTTGACATGCGTGGGATTTTAAACCCGGGCAGGGTTGAACAATACAAAAAATTATCAGGCCTGGATAAAACGGTTAAGGATTTCCTGGAACAACAGACAGATATGCCCGTCTTTTTAAATGCAGTTTATAGTATAGTAGATATATCTGTATCAGAATATATAAAAAGAGACTTTTTTTCTTTGATGATAAATTTTGGGTGCACGGGTGGGCAACACCGAAGCGTATATGCAGCAGAAGCAATTGCAAGACATTTGAGGAATAAGTTCGATGTAAAAGTTCTGGTATCACATACTAATAAGGAAAATTGGGTGCCCCAACCCCCTAAAGGGGCTTAGCTTTAGATTCGAACCTGTATTATAAAACTAACCTTTATGAGCGGAGACAAGATGCATTACGGAGCATCAAAATTAATTTTTCAGCGAGCAGAGGAGTTGAGGAAATTTCCAACTCATGAAGAACAAATTGTCTGGGGTTATTTAGCAGATAACCAGTTAGGGGTAAAATTTAGAAGACAACATCCATTACTTTTATATGTAGCAGATTTTTACTGTCATTCATTAAAGTTAGTGATAGAAATTGATGGTGGAATTCATAACAAAGAAGAAGTTAAAATAAATGATGAAATTCGCCAATCACAAATTGAATCATTTGGAATAAAAGTAATTAGATTTACAAATCAACAGGTAATAAACACACCCGAAATTATTTTGCAGTCTATCTCCAATACAATAAAAGAATTACAAAAATTGAGTCCGGGCTCCCCTTTAGGGGCGGGGGAGCAAAAAGCAATGATCTTTGCTGCCGGCCTTGGTACACGTTTTAAACCCTGGACGGATTCAAACCCAAAAGCATTAGCATTGGTGAATGGTAAATCTTTGCTACAACGTAATGTTGAATACCTCCAGCTTTACGGAATAAAAGATGTAGTTGTGAATGTTCATCATTTTGCAAACCAGGTTATTGATGCTATTGAAAAGAATAAAGGATGGGGAAGTAATATTTTGATCAGCGATGAGAGCGATAAAGTGCTGGAAACCGGTGGTGGATTATTAAAAGCAAAAAATCTGTTGAACGGAGACGAACCTTTTATTACACTCAACGCAGATTTTCTTACTGATCTGAATATTGATAAACTGCTTGCATTCCATAAAACAAAAAATGCATTGATCTCTTTTGGTATAACGAACCGGAAAACATCCCGGTATTTTTTATTTGATGAAGAAAACCGGCTTTGCGGCTGGCGCAATGTAAATACTGGTGAAGAAAGAATATCCATTCAAAAAAATAATTTAAAAGAAATGGCCTATAGTTGTGTGGTTGTATTTCAACCGGAAATATTTGATTTGATACCACAGCGTGGAAAATTTTCTTTGGTGGATACTTATCTTAGCCTGGCTGCCGGTCACCCGATTTATGGTTATGACCATAGTGGTGATAAGCTGGTTGATGTTGGTAAACCGGAATC
>JANNBU010000158.1:0-24756 GCA_031385805.1 Ferruginibacter sp. | reverse complement strand
CCCTTCGAGCAGCCGGAACTGTAAGCCATTAAAGTAAATTCCGGGATCGAAATTTTGCTGCTGAATAAGGTTCATGTCGCCGGATGTTATCTCATTAAATCTTTTGCTTATCCTGTTTTGAGTTGACAAAACGAGTATGAGCATTACCAGGCCTGATAATAATGCCGTAAAAATGATGGAACGGTTATTTGATTTTTTTTGTAAAGCAAGGATGAAATAATAAACAAAGCAAGCTCCTGAAAAGAGAATAACTAATTTGGAAGAAAGCAACAGTATGCAACAAGTGAAATAAATGATCAGCAACAAGTGAACAGGCTTATTATGAAGATAAATTTTCGTCCTGGTTTTCTCCAGTAAATAAACAAACCCTGCAAATAAAAAGATGGAAACCTGTACAGCATGTTGTTTGAACGGACTTACAAATTGATGATAAAAGAAAACATCATTTTGTGCGTGAAGGAAAAAATATTTATGCAAAGCTATCAGCAGGCAATAAAGCAAAACCACGGCAAGGATCCAAATATACCAATTCATCAGTTTTTGACGAACCTGCCCGTTGAGGTAATTGCTGCAACAAATTGCAAGCGGAATAAAAATAATGGCAGTCTTTAATTGTAACTGTTTTGTGCTTTCATGAATAGGAGCGGTGAGTAACAAGCCCATTGCCTGCAATAAATAAAACAAGCAGCAAGCAATAAGAAAACTATTCTTCAAATTCATGTTGAACCATGAACCGGTATCAATTTTATTTTTCAAAAATCCTGTTACTAGTATTAAAGCAAGCGAAATACTGCTTATTGCCCTGAAACAACAGATCATACTTACAAAAAAAATGACGTACCATAAGTATAACAGCGCATCTAAATATTTTGAAGTATTCATTTTGTTGTCATTCGTTTCCGAAAGTATATATACAGTGACAATATATATCCAATGGCAAAACCGGCAATAAAACCAAGCAGCAAGGATTTGAATAATTTGGGAGCTATCGGTTTTTCAAACTTTTCGAATTTGTGCAGCACCTGCACTGCATTGGTAAATTTTAATTCATCCTGGAAGGATAATAATTTTTCATTTAAGCCGATCATTTGGCTATTGATGGTTGAGATATCAATAATAAATGAAGAGGAATGTTGGTTATTGCTGTTGATGTTGTGCTCGATATTTTTCTTTGTTGAATCCAGTTTAATTATTTCAGTTTTTACTTTATCAATAAGTTGAGTAAGGGTTGACCGCCTGCTGGCAAGGCGGGCTTTCATATAATCGCTGTTCTCCAGGCCGAATATTATTCCTTTGCCGAGATTGTCGAGTACTGCATTATCTCTTACCAATACTTCAACCATAAATCCATTTGGATTATTGGGGATATATAATTTTTGTATCTCTGAGGCTTTCATCCTGCTAACTTTTTTCAGCAAGTTGGGGTCGCAATTTAAACGTTCTGCGAGTACCGTATATTCTTCGTTCTTTAAAAGATCATTCCAGTTCTCAATGATATTAATCTGTTCTGTATTTGAAAGTGTAAAGGAATGCAACAGCAGTGTGGAAGCATATTGTTTTGAAGATATTTTGTATAATGCAAATCCTGTAAGAATTCCGATAAGAGAAAATATTGCCAGCAGCCTGCCATATTTCAGAAAGAAAGAGAATACCCTTTCAAAAAGGTTTATTAGGTCCAGGTCATCGCTTTTATTTCCCTGGCCTGATTGATTTTCTAACATAGATGATCGGTATATGTTTTTACAATATACAATATTAACTAAAACTCCCTAAACGTAGTTCGGGTGCAGGAGGTTGCTTTAAAAGAATATATTTTCTTTCTGTTGTTATACTTACATTTATAATAGAAAGTTACTGCTTTTCGCTTCAGTATATTATTTTGTTATGGGCATGAACTACAACAGGAAGTTATTTTCAAATTTTATTTCTTTAAGTATTGTGCAGGGAATTAATTTCCTGATCCCATTGCTTGTAACTCCCTATGTGATCAGTAAAGTAGGCGTTGATGGTATTGGAGTAATAGCTATTGCACAAACGGTAATGATCTATCTTTCTACCATAACCGATTATGGATTCAATGTTTCTGCAACAAAAGAAATTACTCAATATAAAAATGATCGTATAAAGACCTCAAAGATCTTTTTTACAGTAATGGCATCCAAACTGATCATAACTGTAATTTTATTTGTTGTGTTATTGGTGCTTGCATTCTTTATCCCGGCACTTCAACAACATTTTATCCTGTATGTACTTGGCTTTACATTTGTTATTGGCCAGTGTTTGTCGGTAAACTGGTTTTTTTTGGGTATTGAAAAAATGCACTTCATAACCATTGGTTCATTATTTTCACGATTGATCTTTGTTGTACTGCTGTTCGTATTTATGCAAAAAAAAGAAGATGATGTATTTTTTCTTCTCTTCCTGGGAATCGGGAATATGATAGCTGCCACTGCAAGTATCTTTATTGCAATTGCGCTTTTGAAACTAAAATTTCTCCGCCCGTTGTGGGTTGATATCATCGGTGAATTTAAGAAAGGCTGGCAGGTGACCGTTTCCATTCTTTCATTGAACACTTATTTATTTAGTGGCATTTTTATTTTAAGATTTTTTACAAACGACCTTGTGGTGGGATATTACAGCATTGCTGTAAGGATATTTTTTGCAGCCAGGCAGGTACTGGCAGTATTTTCTGAAGCTGTTTATCCGCATATTTGCCAGTTGATCTTACAAGGAAAAGAAAGCACTAAAATGTTTTTTAAGAAAGTGTATTTACCCGTTCTTTTAGCAACTTTCATGGGCTGCCTTGTATTGTTCATTTTTTCACCACAGATCATTTACATATTTATTAGGGAAAAGCCGGCATTACCGGTTTTGTTATTGAGGATGTTAAGTTTTGTTCCTGTGATCGTTTGTCTTAATATTCCTGCATACCAATTATTACTGGCCTTTGACAGAAAAAAAAATTATTTACAGATATTCGGTTTTGCAACTGTTATAAATATTGCTGCAAATATTTTGATGGTGAATGAATGGGGAGCAACCGGTACTGTTTTAAGCATTATCCTGACGGAATTATTTATTACAGCCGGACTTAACCGGGAACTTTATAAAAATAAATTATCAGGCTTTATCAGCCCGGGAATGATATGAACAAACTGATAGCAGTGTATATAAAAACGAGAACGGTACATGAAAATAAACAGATACTTTCCTTTTGCTTTTATCTATTTCTTTATTAATTCATTGGGATTGCCTTTTGGGTTAACATACACGGCCATACTAAGCCCGTTTTTTTACTGGTGGATCCTGAGGGAAAGAAAAAAAGAAATATTACTTCCATTTTTTGTTTGCCTTTCACCCTTTCTTATCGCTCATGCTTTGTTTGGGGTTGATGTAAAAGCTTATATCATCTCTGTTGTAAATTTTACTGCAGTATATATTTTTTGCCAGGCTTTTTATACATTTTTAAAAACAGCAACAAACATAGAAAGCATATTTAAAAAATTATTGATCATAAATATTTTTGCCTGCCTTATTGCAGCAGTTATTTATTTTTCTCCTTATAACGGGCTTTTATGGATGCAGCAAACGATCACGGATGGTGTTGACAATTTTACCAGGTTGAAATTATTTACCTACGAAGCCTCTTATTATGCTACTTTATTTATTCCGCTGTTTTTTTTCTATTTCATGCAGGTTATCCTCAAACAAAACAGCATGAACAGCTGGTTGCTTTTGTCTATGTTGATCATACCATATATTTTTTCTTTTTCAATAGGTGTGATAAGTTGCCTGTTGCTGGCTGTTGCAATTACTTATTTAATTCATTTTCGTATGCTGACAAAGAAGAAAAGGATGCTGAGCCTGCTGCTTGTTGCGGTATCGATAACAGTATTTTTTTTAATAATTCTCTGGCTGTTCTTTCCCCAGAACATTATTTTTTTGCGGCTTGAAAATATTTTTTCCGGCAAAGACACTTCAGGAAATGGACGTACATCCGAAGCCTTTATACTTGCCATGAAGATGCTCGATCTAAAAAGTTATGCATGGGGCATTGGTGCAGGACAAATAAAAATATTGGGAGCAGATATCATCAGGAGTTATTACTTATATGATCTCGATTATAATACATTTGCCATTCCCAATGCTGCTGCAGAAACCCTGGCGATCTTTGGATGGATTGGTTTATCACTGAGAATATTAATTGAATATTTTTTCTTTTTTTATACAAAGGTCTGGACAAACTATTACCGCCTGCTGTTATTCCTTTTCATTTTCTTATACCAGTTTACCGGTAGCTTTATTACTAATATAGCAGAATATGTGATCTGGATACTGGCGTTTACCAACGCCTTTCCGGACTTTGATGTGAGAAAAAAAGACACGGGTCGTATGCTATATTAAAAAAGTTTAGATTTATGACTAACATTTTTTTCCGTGCTCATAAATTTGTGCATGATGTACATTGTTTTTTTGTTCCCGGCATTTTACTAGTAAACCGGGCAAGCGCTATTAACCAGAATTTTCTTTATTAAATCATAAAATACCATGCTGAGAACAAAGTGGTTTAACAATAAAAGCATACTTGCTTTAATTTTATTACTCGCAGGATGTCTTCGTTTTTATAACCTCGGTTTTCAAAGTTTCTGGCTTGATGAATTGCACACTGTTATTGAGGCTGACCCTGCGCTAAGCTGGCAGAAAATGTTCGATTATCTCAGGTGTTGCGACCAGCACCCACCACTTTTTTTTGTTATTGGAAAGGTTCTCTTTTTGGTATTTGGAAGTACGGAATTGGTAGCAAGGTCATTTGCAGCTATTGCAGGTATTGTTGCTGTGTGGAGTATTTATCTGTTAGGCAGAGAGCTATATAGTTCTAAGCTGGGTCTGATCGCGGCAACTCTTTGTTGTTTTAATTATTTTCATATCAGCTATTCACAGGAAGCCCGGCCTTATTCCCTGGTTTTTCTTTTTGTCTGTTTGTCATTTCTTTACCTTATCCGGCTGATCAAAGATCCTTCGTGGAAAAATAGCCTGTTGTACTGTCTTTGGGCCACTTTAATGATCTATACTCATTACTTTGGTTTGTTCACGTTTGTATCACAAGCCGCAATATTGTTATTTTTTGCGTTTAGCCAGGGACAAAATTTAAAACTATACCTGAAGCATTCCCTTATAGCTACATCACTGATTTTCATTTTTTATATCCCGTGGATCTCTTTCCTGATCTCAATGACTGCGATCAAAAAATTCTGGATCGCTCCTGTTTCGCCAACATTTGCTATTGATTTTTTTTATGAGTTCTTCGGGAATTCCGATCTGCTAAAACCTTTTTTGCTTTTGTTTTTAGTAATGGGTGTAATACATTTTCTATGGTTTGCAAAGCCTGGTAATCTTAGTATTAAAGCAGTTCCACTCAACTTTGGTTTTATTATTTGCTTTTTATGGATATCAATTACCTATTTAATCCCTTATGTAAGGTCGGTGATGGTAGTGCCGATGTTGTTTCCAAGATATGCAATTGTTGTACTTCCGGCTTTCCTTTTAATTTTATCTGTTGGAATAGGATCTGTTTCGCATAGAATACCGAAAATGCTTTTGTTGTGTACTTTTTGTTTTTTATCCTTTTTTGATCTTGCGATCCTTAAGAAGTATTATACACAGGTACATAAAACACAGTTCAGAGAAATGGCTGAATTAATAACTGCCGAGAAAAATTTTCCTTATCCTGTCTTAAGTGATGCTACAGCCTGGCACCTGCAGTATTACCTGAAAAAGAAGGCATATATTTCACCAGTTCTGAAAGGTGATCTTGATCATCAATTGGATTCTATTCTAAAAAACAGCAGCGATCGGTATAACAATAAAGGCTTTTGGTTAACTGGCGCACACGGAAGCAATAAACCTAATGCTGAAATATTAAAACGAATAGATTCCTCCTTTATTCTTTTCAAACAACAAAGTTTTTATGATGCCTGGGCACAGCTTTATATCTCCCGAAATGCACGCGGTAAGAATTTATTGATGTTCGACTATCATTCATTCTCAACAGAAAAACCTTTTAATTTTAACGGGGATACAGTTGCCGCAATTTGGGAAAAAGAGATCAGGTCAGATACGTTTCTTTTAAAAAAAGGAATGTATAACATCCAGGTTCAGATTGCAGGCACTCCTGTTTCAAAAGTATTTCCTCACATACAGGTATTTATTAATGATAAGCCGGTTGATAATTTTTATATTTCAGAAACTTTAAAATATTATGATCTCTCTTTCAACAATACCATGGATTGCAGCGTTGCTATCCGGATTGTTATGGACAATGATGCTAACTTTGAAAGCAAGGGAGAAGACCGCAATGCATTTGTAAAATCAATAATAATTTCCGGAGATGATAAAAGTGGCGATGATAGTCAGAACAACGATCTACACGGTGAGGGGAGGTGATACTGTACAGGTTTTACAAACTGCAGCGCATCTTGCCGACCAACATGTTTCCGTAGATATAAAACTAACCAATGAAAAAATAGATTATAAGCAATATGACCTGCTGCACTTTTTTAATATTACAAGACCGGCAGACATACTTTATCATATCTACAGATCGGGAAAACCATTTGTGGTTTCAACCATATTAATTGATTACAGCGAGTATGACCGGCATTATAGAAAAGGTTTTTCGGGGAAGCTTTTTCGTTATGTAAGTACCGATGGGATTGAATACCTCAAAACAATGTCGCGGTGGTTATTGGGAAAAGATAAACTAATGACATTATCGTATGCATGGAAAGGCCAAAGAAAATCTGTTATTGAAATTTTGAAAAAAGCATCATTGTTATTACCCAACTCTCATTCAGAATACAGGCGCCTTGTTCAGCAATACAGTTGCAAAACTGATTATATAGTTGTTCCCAATGGTATTGACCCCAACCTGTTTTCATTTGACGAAACAATCGAAAAGGATCCGCTGCTGTTGATTTGTGTAGCAAGAATAGAAGGTATCAAAAATCAACTGAACCTTATCCGGGCACTTAATGGCACAAAGTTTAGTTTGGTGATCATTGGTACAGCAGCACCTAATCAACTATCTTATTACCAGGAATGCCGGGAAATTGCTACCGGCAATATTCAATTTATTGAACATCTTCCACAGGAGGAATTGGTAAGCTATTATCAAAAAGCCCGGGTTCATGTATTGCCAAGCTGGTTTGAAACTACCGGGCTAAGTTCATTGGAAGCGGCTGTTATGGGCTGTAATATTGTTATTACAGACAAAGGCGATACAACTGAGTATTTTGGCACCGATGCAATTTATTGCAACCCATTATTACCGGAAAGTATTTATATTGCTGTTGAAAAAGCAGCAGCTTTACCTCCTAATAAATCCCTGCAGGAAAAAATACTTATTCATTACACATGGCAACAAGCAACCATTCAAACAATGGAAGCGTATAAACGTATAAAAAATCTATGGGATTAAGGATCGGAATACTTGGAACAAGGGGCATACCCAATCAATATGGGGGATTCGAACAGGTTGCAGAATACCTTTCAGCAGGACTAATAGAGCGGGGGCATGATGTAATAGTTTATAATTCCCATAAGCATCCATACCAGGAAAAGCAATGGAATGGCGTTCCAATCATCCATTGTTATGACCCGGAATATTTTATGGGTACTGCGGGCCAGTTTATTTATGACCTCAATTGTATCATGGATGCCCGGAAACGAAATTTTGATATCATTCTCATGCTTGGTTATACAAGTAGTTCTGTCTGGAAGAATTTATATCCCGCAAAAGCAATCATTATTTCAAATATGGATGGGCTTGAATGGCAGCGGGCAAAATATTCCGGGCTGGTTAAAAAATTTTTAAAGTATGCTGAAAAACTGGCGGTATCCTCCAGTCATTATCACGTTGCCGATTCGGAAATAATAAAGGAATACCTGGATGAAAAATATAAGATCAACAGCAAATACATTGCTTATGGTGCCGATATGCATTTTAAAACTGATGAAGCATTGCTGTTGGAATATGGCCTTTCTAAAAAAGAATATTTTGCATTGATGGCACGAATGGAGCCCGAAAATAATATTGAAATGCTTTTAGATGGATTTTGCCTGAGCAAGTCGCAAAAAAAATTCATTGTGATCGGGAATACAGCAAACGGGTTTGGGAAACACCTGTGTAATAAATTTAAGCATGACAGCAGGATCATTTTTCTGGGGGCTTTGTTTGATCAGCAAAAACTTAAAAGCATTATTAAATTTTCCTCCGTTTATTTTCACGGGCATAGTGTTGGGGGGACCAACCCATCCTTATTGGAAGCGATGGCTGCCGGAGCATTTATTGCCGCACATGCCAATCCATTCAACAAAAGTATTCTTAAAAAAAATGCTTTGTACTTCAAGGATGTTAAAGAGGTTTCTATGATCATTGATCAACATGTGGCCAGCTTTGATGAAAGTTTTATTGAAAACAATTATGCAAGCATCAATCGTGACTTTACCTG
The DNA here is from genome assembly GCA_031385805.1 of Ferruginibacter sp. Lineage (GTDB taxonomy): Bacteria > Bacteroidota > Bacteroidia > Chitinophagales > Chitinophagaceae > Ferruginibacter. Next base: position 16,246 of record JANNBU010000158.1, on the reverse strand, counting down.
GGATAAGATCATTGACCAATACGATCATTTTTTCCAGGAGTGTTATCAATCAAAGACTGAACGGAGTTTTTTACCGGAACCCCAGCTTATGGAACAAATGGTGGAGGCAGAACAACGGGTTGCATAGAAGCAACCATTATTACCAATTAGCGTTTTTATTATAAGAAACATTATTTGAAAATACAATAGAACTAATTTAAGCAACAAAATTTGTGTATCAGGAAAGACATATTAGCAACACTTGCCTACTTCAATATGTTTGATTACCCGTTAAAAAAACGGGAAATATTTATTTTTCTTGGACATGTTGATGAAGGGCGTGAATTTGACCATGCATTAAATGTACTGATCGAAGAATCTGCTGTTTTTAAAGTTGGTGAATTTTACAGCCTGTATAATAATTTTTCTCTTTCTGAAAGACGCAGCAGGGGAAATGAAAAAGCAGTACACTTGCTTAAAAAGGCAAATAAGGCCGCTGCGATCATATCCCTTTTTCCTTATGTAAGAGGTGTTGCGGTTTCGGGATCGTTGTCGAAAAATTTTGCAGATGATACTGCCGATATAGATTTTTTCATTATTGCTGTAGCCAATCGTTTATGGATTGCCCGTACTTTTTTACATGCGTTTAAAAAACTTACTTTTTTATTTAACATGCAACACTTCTTCTGCATGAATTATTTTATTGATGAAGCAGCACCGGAGATCATTGAAAAAAATATTTATACGGCCACAGAGATAGCGACGCTGCTTCCGCTTAGGGGAAATGCAGTGTTTGAAAAATTCTATGCAGCAAATAGCTGGACGAAAAATTTCCTTCCCAATAATTACATGCACATCTCTGCTGCAAAAGAGATCGGGGGGAACTGGTTCAGTTTTATTATCGAAAAATTGCTCAACAATGAATTTGGTAACCGGCTTGATTCTTTCTTAATGAAGATGACTGATAAAAGCTGGAGTGCAAAAACGAGGAAGCAAAAAAGAAATACCAGGGGTGTCTTAATGAGTTTGCGTGCGTCAAAACATTATTCAAAACCTGACCCGGCTAATTTTCAAAATAAACTTCTTAAACTTTATGAAAACAACCTGGCCGATATTTTCAATCAATACGAACACCCGTTAAGGTTAACGAATGAATTATTATAAAAAAACTCAGTCCTTATTTTTAAAATCATTTTGTGCCGGAAATTTCAGTAGTCATAATAACAAAGAACGAAGCGCTTAACATTACAGGTTGCATTCTTTCTGCAAAAAAGATCAGCAATGATATTATTGTGGTTGATTCCGGGAGTACAGATGCAACAGTAGCACTGGCAAAAAGTGAACAGGCAACAGTAGCATCAATTACCTGGAAAGGCTATGGGGCAGCAAGGAATACGGGGGCAAAACTAGCTATAAATGAATGGATACTTTCATTGGATGCAGATGAGCGGATCACCGATGAACTTGCTGCCTCAATTCAGACAATCAACTTTAAGGAACCAAATACAGTTTATGGTTTTAAACGGTTGAATTATTTTGGTAAGACAGAGATCAGGCATGGAGCACTGCGAAACGACCGTGTGTTCAGGTTATACAACAGGCAACTTGCCCAATGGAACCTGGTACCGGTGCATGAAAAATTAGTTGGTAATAATATCAACCGGTACACACTCCGGTCTCATGCAGAACATTATGGCATCAGGAATGCCGCACATTATCTGCAAAAGAAAACGGGCTATGCGTTTCTTTGCGCACTTAAATATAAACAGGAAAGAAAGAAGTTCATTGCCGCACTCATGTTATTGTCGCCTGCTTTTAATTTTATAAAAGCATATATTTTTCAATTGGGTTTTTTAGATAAACGTATGGGGTTTATCATTGCTAAAATAAATGCACATTATACTTCTAAAAAATATCAGCATTTATACCTCATGTTACAGGAAGAAAAAAAGGAAACACCGCAACCGGGATTTTTAAAGAGTTCGCTGAAATGGATAAGTTCATTGCTTTCTTAGCGTAATGATAAAATAATCACCCACATATTTCCACGGCCACTTACTTTTTAATTTGTTCTCTTTTGCAGATAAGTATGAAAAAAGTTTAGGGTATTTCTCTGCAAAGTTTTCAATATACGATGGTGGAACAATTGAACATAAACCTTCCAATTCTACGAGGCTGTAGTTATCTTTTAAATTCCTGCAAATGAATTTTGGCGAATAATACCAGCAGGTAAACCAATGTCCATCTATATGTGCTTTTCTTCCCTTTGAGCTGAAGAAGCGGCGGGTAGCGGTTTTGAACTTACCTCCAAAAATTAAAAGGGTTTCCCAAAGACAAAATTTTGGAAGTATTACCATTGTAATAATGCCGCCGGGTTTTAATAGACTATCAAATGATCTCAATACTTTCTCCAGTTCACCTGTACAATTGAGCCCGGCAAAATTTGAAAAAATAAGGTCGTATGGGCCTTTATTTTTTAAAGAACTCAATTCGGTATAAGAACAGGCTTCATTGCTTATATTATCCGTCAATTGATTGTTGACCACTTTTTCCTGTAACTTTTCCTGCATGCCTGTTGAGATATCTGTAGCATGAACATGGTGCCCGAGCTTTGCAAAAAAAACAGCATCATCACCCGTTCCGGCATTTAATTCAAGAATATTGCTATTGGGTTTTAAATATTGCAGCACGTGACCTCTAACCCTGCTGCGTTTGTATTGAATGATCTTATTGCCCGAATACAATTCATCAAATGAGGTTGATTGGCTGCTAAAGGCAATAGCAGCCTGCTCTTCACTGATATGTGCTGATCGAGTACTCATGATGCAGCTTTCTCCAGCTGATGCAATTTTTGTTTGTCAATAATACTTGCAGGTAAATAATATAAACCGGATAATGCTTTTTTGATTGTGAAAAAATTTATCTTAAGCGGGTGGGTAAATAATTGTTTTAAGTTTTCAAAAGCAATATGTTTCCGGTAGCTTTTGTGAACATACCGATGCAATTGTTTATAAAATGCAGGCTGATAAGTATTGCTGAACATGAGCGCAAGTTCATCGGAATCTGTCCAGTTTGTTTTTTCTAAAAGCTCGGTTTTTACTTTTTCAAAAAATACCGTGCCTGGTAAAGGGTAAGAAACAGAAATACCAATTTCATAAGGTAGTAATTCATTGATCATACTGATTGTCTTTTCAATATCTTCTTTTGTTTCGCCGGGGTAACCAAACTGGATAAAAAAAGATGGATTTATACCACACTTCTTTAATAAGCGGGTTGCCTCAAATATTTGTTCAACAGTGGTTCCCTTGTCCATAGCATCTAATATTTTTTGAGAACCACTTTCAGCGCCCATCCATATATTATCACAACCTGCTCTTGCCAGGTCTTTGATATTGTTTTCCTGCAACAACAGGTCTACACGTCCCTGCATTTTAAATTTGAATTGAATATTTTCTTTTTCAACAAGATCAGCAAACTCATGTACCCATCCGGGCTTTAAACCAAAAATGTCATCACAGAACCAGATATGATCAAAACCAAACTTTTCTTTCAACATTTTTAATTCGTTCACCACATTTTGCGGGCTGCGGGAATTATACCGGTTTCCATAGATCGGTTTGGCGCACCAGTTACATTTAAAAGGACAACCCCTGGTAGTTCCCATGTTCATAGAAAAATACCCGGCATGCTTCATCCACATTTTCCTGTAAGGTTCCATGTCGATGATATCCCATGCCGGGTATGGCAGCGCATCCAATTCCTTTATTACATTTCTGCGTTTCGTTTTTACAACAGCATTGTTGTGTTTAAAAGCAAGGCCTTCTATGTTAAAAAGATCTGTTTCATTTTTTGTAATGGCATTTGTGAGTTCAAGTAATGTCATTTCAGCTTCACCAAGTAAAATATAATCTGCTCCTTCGGCCAGGTACATTTCAAAGCGATCGGTAGAATCGGAACTGGAAACGATAACGGTACAACCTTTTTCTTTTGCATAACGGATCATTTTAAAAGCAGCATCCCTCATATTCTGCAGGCACATTTTTGTGAGGTAATTAAATCCGTCGTCATAAATAACAAAAATATCCGGTTTTTCAGTTGTAATAGGAGAGATCACTTCTTCCGGATTTTGTGCAAACATGGTATCGAAAAAAGAAATGGAATAATTATTTTCCCTCATAAAAGCCGCTGCATACAAAGTTCCTAATGGCGCATAAGGTTGCCCGGTGGCCCATTGCTTTGGGTCAAAGCGCAGGAAATATGAATGTGTAAATAATATTTTTTTCATTTCCACTAAATAATTTACGAAAGATTTGTTACCGGTGACAGGTTCAGGTAACAAACACATTTTATACAAGTTTCATTTTTATCCATATCTAAATTTCTTCTGAATTCAATGGCGCTTTCACTGTTGATGATCTTGTCTAATGATTCAGTTTTTATATTTCCATAAGCATTGTGAAAAAAACATGGCCGCACTGTACCATCTGCTTCAATTACAGTAGAGACCCAGGGTGCATTGCATTTTTTATATGGGAAATCATTGAGCCCGTAATAGGCAGCATAGTAATCATATATCTTCTGAATTTTTTCGACAGACTCAGCAATGAAATTATTTTTGAGATCATCTGCATAGCCGATCAGCAGTTTTTCTGTTATCGTTTTAAACTCAACAAGATCCATTTTTGATAAAAGGATTTCATGTTGACGGTCTTCATCCCAGGGCATTTCGCGGTTAAAAGCCGCACTGCTAACATCGGCAGGTAAAAAACTTATTTTATCCAGCCCGATCTCTTTTGCACTGTCAATGATCTGCGGCCAATGACGAAAGTTGAGCCTGTGTATTACTGTGCGGCCGGTAATTTTGAATTTCGGGTCGATCGATCGTACAGATCGTATCCCTTCTTTCATTTTACTAAATGCGCCCGGAATATTCCGGATCGTATCATGTAAATTTTCATCGCCATCCAATGAAACAATAATATCATCCACCCATTTTACCAATACCGCTGCATTTTTTTTAATGGTCAGCCCGGTTGATAACAGGCTGATCTTTATCTTTTCTTTTTTCAGGATCTCACAGAATCTGAAAAAATTTGGATTGAGTAAAGCTTCCCCACCAGACATCAAAATCTGTTGTGTTCCGAATTTCTTTAAAGAATACAATAAACTACTGATATCATCTTCCGTTAATTGTTTTAGGTTATGATTCCCTTTCCATATATCACACATTACACAACGGCAATTGCAGGCACTGTGCGGCATCAGTATTACGATCGGTAATACAGTTATTCGATCCGTTTGTAATGTGCGGAACCGTTTAAATGTCTGGTATAATGACTGCGATGACAATTTGCTTTATTTATTTTTAATAATGATCCAGTGGAAAGGATGTTTGGAAACTGAAAATTTATTTTTCCAGGAATAGGGATCTTGCAAAATTATGTATTCATATCCGTTCAATGCTTCAATAGAATGATGATGATAATAGTTGGTTAATTCACTAAAACCAATGTTAGCATAATAATCCTTTGTTCTTTGTTTTGCAGCAGCAACTTCTTTTTGCGGATAAAAATGTGAATCTAATATATGGATCTCTCCATTTGGCATTAAATGTTCCAAAGCAGTATCGATCACTTCTTTGAACGATGAAAAATACTGAATGGAAGCTGCGAATATAATAGTATCAAATTTTTCATCAGCCAGTGTTCCATCCCGCAGGTCGCAATTTATAAAACGCAGGTTTGAATGTTGATGAAAAATTCTTTTAGCCTGTTCAAGTTCAGTATTGTTAATATCAGCTCCTATTACTTCTCCTTTTGTTATGGCAGCTAACCGTGCCGAAAGCCATCCGTTGCCGCAACCAACTTCAAGAATAGTAGGACCGGTAGCAGTATGCTTTATATAAGTCAATAATTTTTTTAAAGAATATGCCCTGATCTCCCATTCTTTGGCATTTGGATGGTCTTTATTTATGCAGGGAAGGTTTGCTGTTTCTTCATCTGTATAAATTCTCCCTTCTTTTTGGCGCAGCCGGATATAAAGTTGTTCAAACTCATTTACGACAGGATATATACCGGTAGTATTCGTCATCGCTTAACAATTTTGAAAATATGATTTTTCTCCAGCACATTCTGTTTACTGTGCACGCAATTGAGAACAAAACCATTCGTTGAAGCAAACCAGGTTATCATTTGCATATCGCAACCATCAAAAAGAACCATTAATATCTCTGTATCCTTGTGTATATGATCTGCAAGTGTATTAAATAATGCTGAAAAATACTCGCCATTTTCTCCGCAAAACCAGGCGAAGTCTGCATTGGTTAGTGGCTTTTTTTTATAATAAGGAGGATTAATTGCAATGATGTCGAATTGTTGTGGAGGAATGTTTTGAAAAAGATCAGATTGTATGATCCGCATGTTCACTCCATTTTTTCCTGCATTTTTTGTAAGAAAATCAATTGCTACCGGATTGATATCAGTTGCGGTAACTTTCGCTCCTTTTTTTGCTGATACGATAGAAATGAGGCCACTGCCACATCCCAGCTCCAAAAAACTCTTTTCATTCAATGATAGATTACTAATGTATTGCAACAATAATTGTGTACTGAAAAAAAAGCCCGGATGAAAAACCTGCGGAGCAATATGAATACATATATCCTTGTACTTGTACACCCTTGTTTTGGAAAGATATTTTACCAGCATGGGTTTATATGTTCGTGCAACGATATGTCTTAATATAGTATTCAAAATATAATTTAAAACTGTTGTGCTAGTATACTCAAAAAACCAGTAATGAAACCGTCTTCGACAAGCTCAGACTGACAGCATCCTGTCATATTGAGCTTGTCGAAATAAAGACAGGATGCGGCTATTAAACGATTTTTTAATAACATGCCACATTATATTAAAAACCTTCCGTTTCGGGTTGCCGGTATTTCCAAAGTATCTGCAATGCTTTTAACTCATAAGGATTTTTATACAGGCCGGTTTTATATCTTACAGAAGCGATGTTCCGGATAACTTTTCTTTTCAGATCTGTTAGTCGTATATCAGATGCCGTTGGGTAATAACCATTCAACACAGTTTCAAAATCTTTGATCTTGTCGATCATCTCCGGAGTTAACCATGGTGTTAAGGGATTTTTTCTGAGATCAAAATTTTCCCATTGCGGGCCGATCCATTCTTCTAATTTTTCAGGAAAATGAAAACCGCTGCCCAATACTTTTTTATACATGTCGCTACCTTCAGTTGGTACCGGGCTGTACACATAAATAATGATTTCTGTTTTAGGATTGATCTGTTTTATTTCTTTGATAAAAGCAATATCCTGTTCGATCTGGTTCATTGCCTGTTCGGGCGAATCAGCAGGTGTTCCGAGTACAAATGAATATTCAGGGATGATGTCAAATTTCCCAATGCGTGCGGCAAAGGACCTGATCTCGGCAGCAGTTTGGGTGCCGCCTTTATCCATCTTTTTCAAGATTTCATCATTGCCGGTCTCTGCACCGAAGAAGATCATTTTACAACCACTCTCTCTCATCAGTGCCAGCGATTCATCTGAATATTTATCAACGGTATCAATGCGCCCTTCACCCCACCAAATCATTTTTTCCGGTTTGATCAGCTTAGAGAATTCAACTGTTCTTTTTTCTGATACAAAAAAATTGTTATCATGAAATTCAATAGCATTACCGCCAAAATTTTCTTTCAGGTATTTTATATCATTGTAAATAAGCTGCGCCGATTTTCCTCTCCACCTTGCATTGTAGATAGGAACCACTGCACAAAAAGAACACTTAAAAGGACAGCCCATGCTGGAATGATAAGCGATCGTTTTTGTTCCCAGGTAAGTTTTACCAAGATAATTTCGGATCGGGTAAAACCGGTTCAATGTAGAGTAAGGCAAAGCCGGCAACTCATCCGGATCATATAATTCATCTTTAACAGTCTTGATTAGTTGTTCGCCCGATCTGTAAATAAGATTGTGAATGAGTTCAAATGGTTTATTATTTTCCAATGCATCCAGCAATGCCGGAAAAGTCTTTTCTCCCGGGCCATTTATTACAAAATCAACATAATCCGAATTCAATACAACTTTTGATTGATTGGAAGGGAAATATCCTCCCCAGATGATCTTAATACCAGGGAATAATTCCCGGATATTCTTTGAAATTGGAATGGACTGTTTCAACTGCGGGCCAGGCATGGAAGTACAGCCAAAATAACCAAACCCGCCACCCGATAAATAATGATGGATCTTTTCCCAGGGATCCTTTTCCATGTTGCCATCTACGATCACATAATCATGCAGCCCTTCTATGGAAGATGCAATACTGAGAATTGAATTCGGTATTCTCGGTTTATAATTTGCGCTTCTTGGATTAAATAATAATACCCTGCTCATACAGTATTAAAGTTAACGTAAATGCCTATATCTAAAACGAGTTATCGCAGCAAATAGTTGCCCGGAAGCTTATTTTTATAGCGCCAGCTGGCGTAGCAATTGTGAATATGTGCTAGGGTTGCTGTTTGAGCCTGAATTTGATGCGTGTGAACAAGTTTAAACAACGGCATTGGTTCCTTAAAATATTCAACCGGGAAAAGATGGAAAGACAACAATCAATATACAATAACCTGCAAATAAATGCTGGTTTGTAATATCTTTAGCAATAAGCTTATCATTTACAGAATACAAATGCTTAATATCAATGCATCTCCCAAAGTAAGTATCATTATGCCTGCCTATAACCGGGCTGCATATATTGCTGAAACAATTGAGAGCATTTTCAATCAAACGTATAAAAATTGGGAATTGATCATTGTAGATGATGGCTCTGATGATAATACCGAAAAAATAATTACGTGGCTACATGATGAAAGAATACAGTTTTATAAAGCGGGACGAATTGGGATAGGTGGGAAATTAAAAAATACGGGCCTCGAAAGATCTTCAGGGGAATTGATCGCTTTTATAGATTCTGATGATCTTTGGGCTGCGGGGAAACTGGAGAAACAGGTTGATGCCTTGTGTCAATATCCTGAGGCAGGATTTTCTATTACCGGCGGATATAATTTCAAAAAACCTGTTGAGCCGATAGATTATTTTTTTAAACAACGGGAAGGAGTAAAATATGACGAAGTATTCATTTCATTTTTCAGATCCGAGCTGCCTGCATATATATCAGCATTACTGTTCCGGAGATCTTGCATAGCTGTTACGGGGCATTTTAAAGAAACACAATCTTTTTCTGATGTAGATTTTATTCTTACCCTTGCCGGTCATTTTAAAGCCGTTATCCTGTACGAACCTTTGCTGTACCGGCGTTTGCATGATTCAAATGACAGCGAAGCAAACTGGGAAAAAAGATATTATGAAGGAATAGAAATAATTCAATCATATAAAAACAGGCTGCCTCAAAAATTAACCCGGGATGCTATGTTCAGGTTACATATAAATTTTGGAGAGGATCTTTTATTAAATAGGGAAAGAAAAAAAGCGATCACTCATTTTTTTATCGCATGGAAAAATAAACTGTTTAGTTTTATTCCATTAAAGAAAACCGGGAAAGCAATGCTGCATTATTTTAAAAAATAAATTTTTTTTCTCACTCTTAATGCCTGAGACTTTAATTATGATAAGCCCACCTGATATACCATCAAAGCCGTGGAAAAAAAATAATATGCCACGCAGGGTGCTGGCTATACGGCTCCAGGCTATGGGTGACCTTGTGATTACACTTCCTTACTTACAGCAATTAAAAAAAATGTTACCCGAAAGTTCGAAACTTGACCTGCTTACACGGGAAGAAGTAGACGCAATTCCACGGAATATTTATTTGTTCGACCGGGTTTATTCAATTGGCGGAGGAAGAAACGTAAAGAAGCAATTTTTTTACACCGGTTTACTGCTGCCAAAACTGTTACTGCAACAATATGATGTGGTTATTGACCTTCAAAATAATATCGTGAGTGAGTTTGTCCGCAGATCACTGATGCCCAAAGCATGGTCGGTATTTGACCGGTTTTCACCAATCGCTGCAGGGGAAAGTACAAGATTAACGATCGAAGCAATTGGGCTTGGTAAATGTTTTGCAGACAATGCGGGCTTTAAATTAAAAACTAAAGATGAAAGTTCAGCTATACTGAAGTCTAATGGATGGGATGGGATAAGTAAATTAGTAGTACTAAATCCCGCAGGCGCATTTATCACCCGTAACTGGCCAATAGAAAATTATATTGATTTTGCGAAACTATGGTTAGAGCGATTACCTAAAACACAATTCCTTATCATTGGTGTAAATTTGATTGCAGCAAAAGCAGCCATATTAAAAAATATTTTGGGAGATAAACTAATTGACCTTGTCAATAAGACAAACCCGGTACAGGCTTTCGCAATTATTCAAAAAGCAGCATTTGTTTTGTCTGAAGATTCTGGTTTGATGCACATGGCATGGGTATCGGGGATTCCCACTTTGGCTATGTTTGGTTCTACACGATGTGACAGGGCTACACCCTTGGGTAATCATACCCGCTTATTACATTCATCTGACCTGGTATGTGGTAATTGCATGTTGGAAACATGTACTTACGGCGATACACATTGCCTTACACGTTATACTGCGCAATTTGTTTTTGAAAAAGCGGTTATGTTGGTTACCAAGGCTGGCGATTAATCAAATAATCTTACAAAAGATTTCACCGTATCACTCATTAAAAATGGTAATTTATGTGAATGAAGTGTATTTGTGTTTTGTAAAATAAAAAGCGCTTTTTGTTTCATTTCTTCTTTGTTCTGTACAATATGCCAATATTCAATTTCCTGTTTCATGGCCCTGCAAAAACTGATCACCTGTGTGCCGGCAGATAAGGCTTCCAGGCATACACCAGAAAATCCTTCATAAGATGATGGATGCAATAATAATTTTGCACTTTGCATCAACGCTAATACTTTATCGTGTGCTAATTCTCCGGTAAGTGTGATGTTATCCTGTAAACCGTATTTTGAAACCAGGTTTTGTAGTTTTTCTTTTTCGGGGCCATCACCAACGAGGACCGATTTTACAGCAGGAAATGTTTTTTTAATTTCAGCAATGAGCTCAATGAAAATATCAAACCGCTTCAGTGCTATGAATGAACCAGCCCCGATGATATCAATATTTTTTTCTTTTACTGCTGTAGTAAATTGTTTTGTATCCGTTCCGGGAGGAATTACATGTTGCGGCCGGCTGTTATGATTTCTTTCAAATTCATCCTGCAAAAAATCAGATAATGCTATCAAATCACCGGCATTGGCACGAACACGTTTTGGATAATTATTTTCTTTTTTTGCATCCTGGCCCAATATCCAGCAGTAATGTTTTATGGCATGTTTGCCCGAAAACCGTTTACCAACTAAAGCACACTCGCCATACCAAAAGCTTATTATGCCGGCTATTTTATAACTGCCGTGGATATTTTTTAAAGTTGAATATAAGGACCGCCGTAATAATAACCTTTTTAAATTGCCTTTGTTTTGCCCGTTAAAACTCATAACAGTAATGCCAAACCATGTATAAATTTTTTTATAATAAGGATATTGGAAACTGAGTATAATGATATTTACTCCAGGATGATTCTCTTTTAAAGTGCGTATAAAACTTTGTTGCATCGGCAAACAGGTGCTATCCGTTTCTGATCCCGGAAAGCCGGGTGTAAGAATGACCAGCGTATTGTTATCATTATTCATCAAGCGAAATGATTTTATTACAATAAAAAAGGCTTTTTTTATCATGCGTGATCATCACAACTGTTTTCCCTGCCTGGGTTAATGCACGAAAATGTTCCAGCAATGAAAGCGTAGCTTCTTCATCTAATTCATTGAATGGTTCATCCAGCAGAATGAATGCTGCATTTTTGTAAAGCGCCCTTGCGATGGAGATCCGTTGCTGCTGGCCACCACTGATATTCTTGCCATTCTCTGTGATTATCTTTTCAATCCCTTCAGGGAATTTCATGATCACTTTTTCAAGCCCGGAAATATCGAGGGCATATTGTAAATTTTCTTTGTTATATCCTTCTTCTTCCAACGTGATATTCCGTAACAGGGTATCATGAATGAAAAAATTTTGTTGTCTTACATAGGCGATAAATGGCCAGTAATTTATCATTTCATCACTCTCAACAGGGTTATCATTTATAATAATTTCACCTTTTGTTGCTGGTAAAAAGCCCAATAGTAAATTTAGTATGGTTGTTTTTCCTTTCCCCGATTCTCCTGTAATGCCAATAAAATCTCCCCGCTTAATGGTAAAAGAAAAATTTTCTAAAACAGGCAGGCTTTCATAATGGAAACTTATGTTTTTAAATTCTAAAGAATGAATATCCTCCAGGGTTCTCTGCGAATGGCTGGCCTCTTTTGTTTTTTTATTTTCTTCCAGATCTTTGAGAGCAAATTCATAAGCCTTCATCTGCCCGCTGATATTTATAACCTTTACAATACCGGGAATAATCTTGTAAGCGGCTGCCATAAAGGCTCCAATCGTTATCAGCATGGCACTGTTGTTGTTACCTGTCCATTTTGCAATAACGATCAAAATAAATAAACCAAGTACGGCAAACACTTCAATGATACGATTGGGCATACTCTGTAATGCAAGAGAATCAAACAGGTAACTGCTGAATTTTTTGCGTGCATCAATAAAACGCCGGAGAAAAAAATCATTACTGTTGTAAATATTGCTTTCCACATATCCCTTGAGCGCATCCAGCAAATACTGAAATGATCTTTCATTGCTTACCTGGATATTTTTTTTGGCAACGGTTAACCGCTTTTTAATAAAATAAAAAACAATAATGACCGGTGGCAATAATATCAATAGTAACAAGAGGAATAATTTTGCATCAAATAAAATGATGGCGATAATTGTTACAAGAATAAGTGATAACTGGGTAATGATCTGCTGAATACCCGAAAGCATGTATTGGGAAAAATCAAATGGCTGAAAAGCAATGTTGCGTATATGTGCAGACGAATCTACATTGACAAATTCACTGAACCTGGCTTGTTGATATTTTATTAAACTACTTTGTGAGACCCTGATAGCTATCCTGCTTATAAATTTAAACTGGCTGCGTGAAATAAGAAAGCCAGCCCAGTTCTTTATTCCAAACAAGAATACAAAAACAGCAATGAACATAACTGAGCTGTTATCAGCCAGCCAGCCAGGTAAAAAAGATAAATTGGTATGAACCGGCTGAATATAAAACCTGATGATCCACAACAACAAGGCAAGCGAAAGAATATCAATGATACTGATAAAAATATCAAGCACTATTGAAATGCCAAACTGTTTTTTTTCTTTTTTGTCGAGAACAGCCAGTATGTTTCTCAGAATATTCTTCACGTATAGTAATATACATTTTTTGACCGTTACAAATGTAAAAGGATTTGAAAATAAGGAAAATGAACTACATACCCATGCTTTCAGGGTTTATTCCTGTTAAGGGATACAAATGACTTTTTATGAATAGAAACTTAAAAAATGTCTTTAGTAAACCCAATAAAAATACCAGCGCTTTGAATTGGCAGTTCGCCCGTACCAATTTTATTTACCGGCAATTTAATATAGGGTTCAAAGCGCAGGTCACCGATCCTGCCAAGTTTATAAGTGTATCCTGCACTGATATTGACCAATGCAAGTAAGCTTGTGCTTTTATTGCTGTAATCATAATCTTTTGGGTAACGATATCCGTTGTAGCTAATATCATAAGTATAAGACTCGTGTTGCATGAAATAGGAAGAAACTCCTACAGAACCAAACCAGGTTGACCTTGCTTTTTTGCTGAAAGTATAACTCACGTTGATGGGCAGCTCCAGCATTTTGCAAACACCGTCAACATATTCTATAGTAGCATTGGGATACAGGTATACATTCTTTGTGCTGAAATATTTGCCTTTGGTGCTGTAGTATTTCCTGTCTTGTAAAAGGCCCGCTTCAATGCTTATTTTCTTTGTCAGTTTGTATCCAATCAGGAATCCGTAATTGAAGCCCACTTTTTTTAATGACTGTAATTTAATGGTGCTAAGATCCGGGGCTGCAATAAGGCCGGCATAAAAATGTTTTGTACGGGTTTTATCTTTTTTAATTTCTTTAGCAGCGATCGGTTCATTCTTTTTTGTAATTTCCTTTTCTACTTTTTTTGATATGGTATCGGTTGTTGCCGTTTTGTTTTTATCAGCAGGAGCCTGTTCTTTACTGTCTTCAGTTGTAAGCGTTTCTGTTTTCTTCCCGGCTTCCGCTACTTCCGCTTTAACTTCCGGCGCTGCATCTTTTTCTAGGGATGTAATAGCTTCTTTCTCAGTGTTTATTACTATATTTTTTACAGGAATAACAGGTGTCTTCTTTTTTGACTTGTTCTTTGAATCCGGGTACCGTACTACTACTTCTTCATCTGCTGACGCCTGTGCATTCTTTATTTTAACCCTTGACCTTTGCTTAGATGAAAAATGCTGTTTACTATTTGTTGCTACAGCATTATCATCAACCGTATTTGTTTTTATACCTGTTACAGGTGTAATGGAGTTATTATTTTTTTGAGTGCTGATCTGTACAGGAACGGGTTCAACCTCGGTTGTTTTTTCAGTTTTTTGTGCCTGATCATTTACCGGGGATTGGGATTTGGCATCATTGTTATTCAAATTTGTTACAGGATTGTTTTGACCGGCTGTTGTTGATTTTGCAATGACTTTATCTTTAGTGGCATTGCTTTTACCTGCAAGCGACTCGTTTATTTCAGATCGTTTATTTTCAAAAATTGCCAATGGTATCATTAGTAATAATAAAAGCAGGAAGCGATAATTATTTTTTCTTTTTTTAGCAACAGGTTCAGCACCTGTAGAAGAAGCATCTGCATTCATTTTATTAAGCACAGGTTCCCAATCAGGGTTGTCTGTCTTTAACGGATAGCTTTCGGCAGCCCTCCGGAACAATTCATCATTAATATCTTCGTTTATTTGTAACATGTTTTTGTTTCGTCAGCTTTTTTGATAAATGATTGCAGTAAACCGCGTGCTTTTGACAGATTTGACTTTGAAGTGCCAACAGCAATCTTTAATTGATTGGAGATCTCCTGATGTGTAAATCCATCAATTACATACATATTAAAAACAATCCTGTAAGTAGGTGGTAATTTTTTTATTTCCTGTACAAGGTCTTTGTATAAAACCGACTGGTCGGCAGATTGTGATTTGTCTTCGATCCATACGCCTTCATTTATCATCCCAATCTCGGGCAGGAAATTATCTTTCCTCAAACGGTCAATAGCAGTATTGATCATGATGGTCCTCATCCATCCCATCAGGATCATTTCAACTTTACTGGATTGCTCGTAATGAAAAGTGTGCAATTTGCCAAAGACCTTTACAAAACCATCGTTCACAACATCAACTGCTTTATCGTACCTGAATATATACCGGAAAACAATTTTTAAGCAATACCCATAGTAACGTTCATAGAGAGCTTTTTGATCCCTATGGTTATTCTGCATGCACCCGGCTATTATTTCGTCAAGAAACTTCAATTCTGCTGAATTGTTTGTAGTTAATACGTTCAATGGCTTGTGTTGGTTGCTTTTTAAGGAAATTTGCTTTAACAGGGTAAATTCAAAAGAAAGAGAGATGTGTTTTTTGAAGGGATATTGCTTTAAAGATATTAAATAATATCGTAAAATATATGTCTGGGTGCCCTCTAAATAGTGAACCGTAACATATTTAGGTACGTTACGGTTTCAAAGCAAGATACAATGGGCGTTCATGCTTTTATAGTCGGTTTACAGGGAGTAGGTTTTTAGATATTAAAGCGGGATGAATTGGTTTATCTACGGAAATATATTTTAAAGAATTACAATCTTATGAATTGCAATTGTTCATTTCTTGCCGGGTTATCGTCTTTCAATTTTATGCTTGTAGAAGTTTTTTCTACGGTTAACCAATCGTCATTCAGGTCTTCGAAGACCGGGGTTGTTCCAAAACTGATATTGAATTTACTGCTGCCCTGGCTCCAGGTTCCTGTTACGGTGTTGCTGCCATTGGTAGCAGTGAGTTGGCCATTGCTGTTGAATGTAAAATTGTAACCCGAAAATTTATAGGTCTCATCGCTGTTGTCAAAATAAAGGCTTACACGCCAGTTCCCGTCTACTGAGCCTTGTGTTACCGAAGACACATCATCCTTTTTAGAACAGGAGATCAATATTAAAGAGCAAAGTGCAATGATGGTCACTAAGCTGTA
>JANNBU010000361.1:0-12549 GCA_031385805.1 Ferruginibacter sp. | reverse complement strand
TAAGATCTGGGTTGCCTGCAAAGGTGATTATGGAGAACAGTTGATAGAAGTAAAAAAGGAGATCTGGCGCAATATCAAATACACCATAAACAATAAAACACAGCAGGTAGAGGAACAGGAGCTCGGTTCTTTTACGCAATACCCGTTGCGGCTGGCCTGGGCAATTACCATACACAAAAGCCAGGGACTTACTTTTGAAAAGGCCATCATAGATGCCGGCAGCGCTTTTGCGCCCGGGCAGGTATATGTGGCATTGAGCCGCTGTACTTCTCTTGAGGGAATTGTTTTACGCAGCAAGATATCTTACAGCAGCCTGCACAGCGATGAACGGATCGTAAATTTTTCTACAAAACAACAAAGTACCGAAGCGCAGGCCATTATGCTGCACGCTGCGACAAAACAATATCAACAAGATGTCATTATCGGGTTATTCGACTTTAAGGAATCGGAAAGGGTTTTGAATGACCTGTTATTCTGGATCAAAGAAAATAATTCCCTGGGAAATACAGTGTATGACTGGTTAACCAAAATACAACAACAGTTGAATGTTTACATACAACACAGCACAAAATTTGCTGTCGTTTTAGAAGATCTTTTTATTGAAAACAAACTGCCGGAAGAAAATGAACTGTTGATACAACGGCTCATTAAAGCCGGTGACTGGTTCTTCAATGATCTTTGCAAAACAAAAAGTTTTTTATTGCAATCCCCTGCGGTTTCAGATAACCGTCAGCTGGCAAAGGATTATAATGAAAAACTGCAAAAACTATTTGACCATCTTTGTTTTCAAATTCATTTATTGAATGTATGCCGGCAGGGATTTTCGCTTCAGAAATACCGTGAACAAAAAGCGCTTTTTAAAAAAGAATTATTTACCGTAAATACCTATTCCGGTAAATCTGCTTATGTATCAAAAGATATTCTTCATCCTGAATTGTACAGCGCCTTAAAAGACAAACGTAATGAGATCTGTAAAGAAAAGAATGTTCCCGTTTATTTAGTTTGCAGCACACAGTCTTTGGAACAGATGACAGCCTACCTGCCACAAACATTACATGATCTTGGAAAAATTAGTGGCTTTGGAAAAATAAAATTAAAACAGTTCGGTAATGAATTTATTAACATCATTCAAAACTATTGCGAGCTGCATAACCTGGAGAGTAATTCTGCTGACCTTCCCGAAAAGAAAATAAGGGTTCCTAAAACAAAAACAGATAAACCCGATACAAAAAAATTAAGCTTTGATCTTTATAAAAGCGGGCGAACTTTAGTCCAGGTTGCCACAGAAAGAAACCTTGCATTATCAACCATTGAGGGCCATTTGGCATATTATATAGAAACTGGTGAATTGAATATTGATGACCTGCTGGATGCAGAAAAGCAATCATCGATAAGGGATATTATAAAACAATCAGGGTCTGAGTCCCTGCAAACCATCAAGGAAAAGTTGCCAACAATAAGTTATGGTGAATTAAGGTGGGTTATTGCTTCTGAGAAAAAACAAATACAACAATAGTTACAACAGATCACCTTCCAAAATCATCCTGCACTCTTACAATATCATCTTCATCACTGGGATTGGCTGGGTCGGTATGCATCCATATTTCAGCAACAACACCCCACTCTTTATCCATACCAATAAGCCTGTGCCGTTCGCCTTGTTTTAGTTTTACAATGTCCCCGATATTTAAAACTTTTATTTCTTTTTCATTGTCTGTATCGCTTGTTGCTACTGCTGCACGGCCTTCAACCAATTTCCATATTTCAGCACGGCGATGATGGTATTGCCAGCTTAGTTTTTTTCCTGGTTCCACAAGCAAGATTTTAGGGCTAAGTTTTGCGCCTTCGATCAGATCCTTTTTATCTATTTCAGAAAAAAAATGTTTGATAAATTTACCGGCATCTTTTTCGTCAATTACAAAAAAACCGCCCCAGGGTCTTTCCATATCTGTTTTGTGAATCCCAATACCAATCTCTGATGTGTACGTATGTATTTTCTTAAATATTTCTTTTTTTGTCATTGCAGAATCTGAATTTTGACATGGATCACCTTCCCATGTAAACCATTAATATTTGTACATCGCTTGGATTAACGCCCGAGATCCTTGATGCCTGGCCAAGTGTGCGTGGTTGTATCTTTGTAAATTTTTGCCTGGCTTCATTGCTGAGTGAAACTAATTTTTCATAATTAAAATTTTCCGGGATAGACAGGTTTTCGAGCTGGCTCATTTTATCAACCAGCTCCTTTTCCTTTTCTATATACACGTCATACTTTAATTGTATCTCGGCCTGCTCGATCACTTCATAATTATATTTATCCAGCAATTCATTCAGCTGAGGAATATTTTTCATCATTGACTTTATGTCAATGCCAGGCCTTAATAAAACTTGTGCTGCTTTTTGTTTTAATAATAACGGTGCCGATTGTACGCTAATTAAATAATTATTTATATCGTCCGGCACAAAACTGGTTTTTTGCAAAATGTCTTTTATTTCATCAACCTGTTTTCTTTTGGCCTGCAGGTTTTCCATTCTTTGCTGGCTGGCCAGACCGAGTTTATAACTTATTTCTGTAAGCCGCATATCTGCATTATCCTGTCTTAATAAAGTCCTGAATTCGGCCCGGCTTGTAAACATGCGGTAAGGCTCATCAGTCCCTTTGTTTATCAGGTCATCGATCAGCACGCCGATATACGCTTCGCTCCTTTTAAGAACAAGCGGTTCCTGTCCAATACATTTTTGGTGAGCATTTATTCCCGCCATCAATCCCTGGCAAGCCGCTTCTTCATAACCTGTGGTTCCGTTTATCTGACCTGCGAAAAAAAGGTTTTTAATCCGTTTGGTTTCCAGGCTGAACTTTAACTGTGTTGGTGGAAAATAGTCATACTCAATGGCATAACCCGGGCGGAACATTTTGCAGTTTTCAAAGCCCGGCACCTTTTTAAGTGCTTGAAGCTGAGCATCTTCCGACAATGATGTTGAGAAACCATTCACATATATCTCTACCGTATTCCATCCTTCGGGCTCTATAAATAACTGGTGCCTGTCTCTTTCTGCAAACCTGTTTATTTTATCCTCAATACTTGGGCAATACCTTGGCCCTGTTCCCTGGATCCTACCTTTAAACATGGGGCTTGATTCAAATCCCTCTTTTAGTATATCATGAACTTCCTGGTTTGTGTATGTGATCCAACAGCTCCTTTGTTTTGCAGGTTCTAATGCTGGCTTTTCCAAATAGCTGAACCCTACAATCTCTTCGTCGCCTTTCTGTTCTTCCATTTTTGAATAGTCCAAACTTCTGCCATCGATCCTTGGCGGGGTGCCTGTTTTAAGCCTGTTGCTTTCAAATCCCAGGGATACCAATTGCTCGGTAATTCCCGTGGCTGCTTTTTCCGCAACCCTTCCTCCACCAAAATTCTTTTCCCCGATATGAATTACCCCGTTTAAGAAAGTGCCGTTTGTAAGTACTACTGATTTGGAATAGATATGGTGTCCCAAACCCGTAATAACCCCTTTTGCTTTCCCATCCTCAATGATCAGTTCTTTTACCATATCCTGATAAAAATCAACGTTGGGCGTATTTTCTAACATTTCCCGCCAGGTTGTTGCAAACAACATCCGGTCGCTTTGTGCCCGGGGACTCCACATGGCAGGCCCTTTGGAGCGATTTAGCATGCGAAACTGGATCATGCTTTTGTCTGTTACGATGCCGCTATACCCACCCATTGCATCAATTTCCTTTACGATCTGTCCTTTTGCAATGCCGCCCATAGCCGGATTGCAGCTCATTTGGGCAATGGTTTGCATATTCATTGTTACAAGAAGTACTTTACTTCCCATATTGGCGCCCGCAGCTGCTGCTTCGCAACCTGCGTGGCCGGCGCCTACTACTATTATATCGTATTCTGGAAACATTTCGGCGCAAAGGTACTATAGTGTAGCTTATTATTAAAGGAAAGTGGCCTATCCAAACTTTCGGAGGATCTCCTTTTCAAGAAAGATATCTGCCAAACTCATCCCTTTGTTAAGCCGGCTATACTCATCGGAAGAAAGCATGGCTAATTTTTCAAGGTCCTCTTTGTTCTGAATGATAAAATTTTCCAGGATCGGTTCGGAAACTATACTGGAAACCTGGATATCGTTGATCTTTTCTATCATTTTCCCACAAAGGGAATAGCCGGTTTTACTATACAGCGACTCAAAGTAGAGCCTAGCCGCCAATACATCTATCCTGTTGCCCTTTGCTTTATTGCTGTCGAGTTTTTCAACTCTTATATTGATGAAATTCCAGCATAAGTAAAGATCTTCCTGTTTTGAAAAATCGAAATATGCTACTGGTATGATATGGTCAAATTGCCAGGATGAGCCAAAATTGCCCCAGGTTAAGCCTTTGGTGAATTGTAACTCGATCCATTTTCTATAGTTTTCTATGTCAAGGCCAAAATAAGCTGCATAGTTTTGTGAAATGTTTTTTTCAAGGATATACCTTCTTAAAGCCAATTGCCACCTTCTTTTTTCCCTGAACTTTAATAAAGAGTCGGTAATCTCCTCTTTGGCTGTCCATTTTTTTCTTTTCGATTCCATAAGTGTTTCTTGTTTCCGTGTGAAACTGTTTTCCGTGGAACTAATGGTTCGTTTTTGTTCCTGTCCCTCAAATTTAGGGAAATAAATGTTTCTTGGTGAAACTGTGTTTCGTGAAACACTTATTGAACCGTGGTTGATTCTAAAAACCATATTTCCCCAAATACAGATTCTCTTTGGAGCGCATTAGTTTTTTTTGGAGAGGAGATTTGTCCTTGTAGCCACACAAATGTAAAACTCCGTGAATGATAACCCTGTGAAGTTCCTGGTTAATGGGAACAGCCAACATTCGGGCGTTCTCTTTTACACGATCGTAACTGATATATATTTCGGCGATTATGGGGTCCGTTTTTGAATCACCCAGGTCGAAAGTAATTATATCGGTATAGTAGTCGTGTTTTAAAAACTGCCGGTTCATATTAAGCAAATATTCATCGCTGCAAAATACATAAGTAATGTCCCTTGCCTTTTTCTTTTCAGCCTTGAAAACAGATCCGATAAATAATTTTAGCCTGCCCCTTTCTTTAAGGGTAACAGGTTGTTCAAAATAAAAATTTACCGTCATGCGCTATTTAATTTCTTAAATCGAAATTATATAAGTTCTCTTAAAGATACCTTTACAAATAAATATAAGATCCCGGAGATGAGTAAAAAACTATCGGAAATAAAAGTTGGACAAACCGTTGTTATTGAATCCTTTGAAAACGATGATATCTTTTTGAAGCTAATGGAAATGGGTTGTGTGCCCGGAGAAAAAATAACTGTAGACCAGATCGCTCCCCTAAAAGATCCCATTTCTATAATTGTTGCCGGATACCGTTTAAGCCTGAGATTGAATGAGGCTCAGTATATTCTTGTTGACGAGATATAATTAAAAATGAAAATAGGTTTATTCTTTGGCTCCTTTAATCCTATACACAATGGCCATTTGATTATTGCCAATCATATCTCTATGACGAGTGGTTTGGATGAAGTGTGGTTTGTGGTTTCTCCACAAAACCCATTCAAAAAACCCGGTTCATTGTTAAATGAGAATCACCGTTTACACCTGATACAGCTTGCCATTGAAGGGGAAAAAAAATTAAAGGCCAGTAACATTGAATTCAAATTACCCCGACCTTCTTATACAGTTGATACCTTGATTTATCTACAGGAAAAATACCCTAGCCATGAATTTTCAATCATTATCGGAAGCGATGGGTTCCTGAATATTGAAAAATGGAAAAATGCAGCCGTGATCCTTAAGAACTACCCGGTTATTATTTACAGGCGCCCTGGTTTTGAAATAAACGATACAGTTTCTGCTACTGTAAATATTGCAAACGCCCCGCTGCTTGAAATATCGTCTACTCATATACGTTACTTGATAAAGAACGGGATGTCAATCCGCTACCTTGTACCCGATATTGTAAAAGAAGAGATAGAAAGGAATCTGTATTATCACTCTGCCTCAGAAAATCCAGCCCAGCATTAAACAGCAAAAAACAATAGCCGGTGCGGGTATTTTTGCATAACGTAACAGGATAAACGTTCCAGCAATGACCACCAGGTTCATTATGCCGGTAAAGCCCAGTGCTGTAACATGATTGTTGCTTAATAAAAAAAGTGTTGCTGCCCACATAAAGCCCACTACCACGGCATTGATGCCTTCCAGCGCCCTGAAAACAACAACAAATTTTTTCAAATACTGCCATACAGGAAAAAAGAACAAAACCAATAATGCACTGGGTAAAAAAATGGCAACGGCCCCAAGTATGCAACCAAGGAGTTGTATTTCTTTTCCCTTGTCTTTCAGTGCTATCCCTCCAACAAAAGAACCTACAGAAAAAACCGGTCCGGGAATAGCACGAACCATTCCATATCCTGTAAGCAACTCGTCTTTGTTAATTTTAAGAACATTCGGATCTTTAATTGCCCTGGCAGAATTGGGCCTTGCAACATACTGGTCAAGCATCATGGGCAACAAAACATCGCCGCCGCCAAATACGAAACTTCCAAACCGGTAAAAGTTTTCAAATAAATTGTAGGCTTTCCTGTTTTCCCATTGTTGCTTTCGCGCCGTTTCGCTTAAAATTCCGGCGATAATAAATATCAACACAAACAACCAGATATTGGTCCAGCGTATTTGCTTTGGCTTTACAACTTCTTTTTCAGGGATACGCTTGTTGCTGAAATTCGTAACAGCTCCTCCGGCAATTATTAATATTGGAAAAACCCAGGGGGTTTTAAATAATAAATAAGTAATACACATAGCAACAACCATCAACACCTGCGTAATAAAATTCTTTACAGAAATTGAAAACGCTTTCACAGATGCATAAGCTAAAAAGCCAATCGCCATTGGTTGCACATATTTAAAAAGATTATTGGTAAGTTCGTATTTTGTGTTGGTAAGTAAAAAGGAAAAGGCCCCCATTAATATACAGGCGGGTAAGATCCAGATCAGCAATGTTAATACAGCCAGTGAAACTCCGCCTCTTTTATAGCCAATCAAAGTAAGGGTTTGTGTCGAAGACGCTCCGGGTAAAAGCTGGCAAAAAGAATTGTATTCGATCAATTCATCCTCGGTTATATCCCGCCGTTTGTAAACAAATGTTTTTAACATCATACCGAGGTGTCCCTGGGGTCCCCCAAATGCAGTAACACTGTGGAGCAGTACTGCTTTAAGAAATGGTATGTGACGTAACATTGCCAATTAAAAAAAATTAAACCCTTGTTCAAATGACCTATTTGCCTTAATATTTTTATTTTTTAAATCCTATTTCTCTCAGTCTTTCATCTAAATATTTTTTAATTATCATATGTATCGCCTGCAATTGTTTTAAGTACTGCTGAAACAACATTCTTTTTAATAACCCTCAGGTTTTTGTCTTTTACAGATGGATAATCAAATACTTTTATAATCCCCATATCCGACTTGCTTTGCCATCCTTTTTCTGAATAAATATATTTTTTTAATGAATACGCAATACTGTCGTTTATCATGCTTTCATTAAAAATAATTTCATATTTGATACTATTAGGCTCCGGTTTTGCCGGTAACTCTTCATTAACTTTTAAATAATGTGTGTTGGGGTGGTCTTCGGTAATATAATTCAATGATACAATCTGTAATTTTTTTTCATTGTCGAAATATGTAACTTTTCCCGAAGTGGCATTCTTAAGAAGGTTTAACAATGTATCATTCTTACAAATATAATTTATGTAAAATATATTGCTGGTATTTTCCTTATTAGTATCAGTACAACTGCTCGTTAAAATAAGCGAAAGCACAAGTATTAAAAATATTTTATTATTAGTCACGATATGTTTTTTTTATTTTATAATCCGTACCTGGCGCTTATTTCAAGCATCCTGTCTATTGGTTTTTTTGCTGCAACCCGTAAAGTCTCATCCATTAATATTTCCGGTAACTCATATTTCATACATAAATAAAGTTTTTCCAGTGTATTTAGCTTCATATATGGGCAATCATTACAGGCACATGAATTATTGGGTGGTGCCGGTATAAATGTTTTATCGGGGCTGGCTTTTTGCATCTGGTGTATTATACCGGTCTCTGTTGCCACTATAAATTCTTTATTGGTATTTTCCTGTGAATATCTTAAAAGTCCCGTGGTGCTCCCTATATAGTCTGCAACAGCCAATACAGGTTCTTCACACTCAGGGTGTGCAATAACTTTTGCCTGCGGATGTCTTATTTTAAGTTTGGTTATCTTTTCCAGGCTAAATATTTCATGAACCATACAGGATCCATTCCATAATACCATATTCCTTCCGGTTTGCTTGTTGATATAAGCACCCAGGTTCTTATCGGGAGCAAAAATTATTTTCTGATCTTTTGGTAAACTTTCAACGATCTTTTGCGCATTGGATGATGTGCAGATAATATCACTTAATGCTTTTATACCTGCGCTGCAGTTTATATAAGTAATCACCAGGTGATCTGCATGTTTTTCTTTAAAAGCTTTAAACAATGCCGGTGGTGCTGAATCGCTTAAAGAGCAACCTGCATTCAGATCGGGTAATAAAACTTTTTTGGATGGATTTAATATTTTAGCGGTCTCTGCCATAAAATGAACACCTGCAAAAACAATGATAGCAGCTTTTGTGGCTGCAGCTTTCTGTGATAACCCCAGGCTATCGCCTATATAATCTGCTACATCCTGAATATCCGGTTCCTGGTAATAGTGCGCAAGTATGACTGCATTTTTTTCTTTTTTAAGTTTTTCTATTTCTGCAAAAATATCGATATTGATATCTATATCAATATCGAGGAAACCTTTTTGAGAAACAATTTTTAATTTTTGTTCACTGTTAATATCTGTCATAATATGTATTAATACTTATTATTTATATAATCACTTATTACTATTAGGGCTGTTGATATGTGGAAACAAAATATATTCCTACTGTTGCAAAATTTAAATATTTAGTTTATCCACTGTTATACACAACAGGTTAACATTTTATAAATAATAAATAAGTTCTTATAAAAGCGGTTTACTGTTTACTTGTACAGGAACTATATAATAATAATTAACACCCGTTAATAAATTTCAACGAGGATAAAAAAACATTCATTTTTTATAAAATCCCTGTTGAAAGAAAAAGAATAAAAGGCCATCTTCCAACAATTAAAAATAAGGGAACCACGATCCATGTTCTTATACCCATTTTTATAATATTTATTTTTTGATAAAATGGCTGATATACACAGAAACACGTGTTTATTAACAATAGTATGTTAATATGACATATTGTAAATTTTAATTATCAAAAAAATAAATACACCCATTTTTAGAAAGAACGATAGCCAATACCGTATTAGCCGCCTTTTACCTCCTGAATTTTTCGGGATGGAATCCTTTTTTACCCTATTTTTGCCGTCCAAAAAACCTACAATCAAGTAATATGCAAATTATTCAAAGTATTCGTGATAAAGGGGCAGCAATTGTAATTGTTGTTATTTCCCTTAGTTTAATTGGTTTTATATTAATGGATTCAAACCAGGGAGGAAATAAGCTTTTCGGTTCATTATCAACAAAAGTAGGCAAAGTAAACGGCGAAGCTATTGAACTTGCGTACTTCAATAAAAGGGTTAAACAAACGGAGGACCAACAGGAGCAAAGGAGTGGCAAAAAAAGTACCGGGACACAAACTTACCAAACCCGCGACCAGATGTGGAACCAGATCATTGCAGAAAAAATCTTTTTTGCGGAAGCAGAAAAGTTGGGAATAGATTTTACATCGAAGGAACTATCATCTATATTATTAAGTAACGAACAAAGCAATCCTTTGTTACAGGAACAAGGTATGGTAGATCAGGCAACGGGTAAATTAGACCTTTCTAAAGCCCAGGAAGCATTAACCAATATAAAAAAATTCAAAGGTGAGCAAAGAGAGTTGGTAAACGCACAAATTGTTGACCCATTAAAACTCACCTCAATCGTAGCAAAATATACGGGCCTGATAAACGCAAGCGTGTATTATCCAACATGGATGCAGGAAAAAGACAATGGAGAAACAAAAAACTTCGCATTAATATCTATTGTAAGTGTTCCCTTTTCTGAAATATCTGATAGCACTGTAACAGTAACAGACGCAGATATAAATGAATATGTGCAAAAAAACAAAGAACTTTTTAAGCAGGAAGCGGGCCGTATGATATCTTATGCAGGTTTTAGCCAGTTGGCCAGTGCAGAAGACAGTGCAAGAACAAAAGCGCTGGTTGCAGAATTAAAAGATGCTTTCGCAGCAGATTCAAATGCAAAAAGTTTTGTAGCAAGAAATACATCAGCCATTGATTTTGATGATAAATACCTGCCAAAATCAAAAATAACCTCATCTGCTACTGATACAATCCTGGCAACTCCCGCAGGAACGGTTTATGGCCCTTATCTTGATAAAGGAAATTATGTATTGGCAAAAGTGCTGGGAACCCAACAGCTTCCCGATAGCGTAAAAGCAAGACATATATTAATTCCGGTAAACGATCCTCAAACGGGAAAAGCAATCAACCCGGATTCAACAGCAAAAAAACTCGCAGACAGTATTTACAATGCAATACTTGGCGGAGCAGATTTTACGATGCTGGCCCTGCAACATTCAACAGACCAGGGAAGCAAGGTTAAAGGAGGCGACCTGGGCACGTATGGTTATGGTGCCATGGTTCCTGAATTCAACGATTTTACTTTTGAAAACCCAGTAGGATCTAAAAAAGTTGTTCAAACCCAATTTGGTTATCATGTGATAGAGATATTAAGTCAAAAAGATTTTAAAACAGCCTATAAGATCGCATTCGTTGCAAAAGAAATAACGCCAAGTGATATAACCATCAATAAGGCGAGCCTGGAAGCAACAAAAGCATCTGCAGAAAAAAATAAAGAAGCCCTTGAAAAATACTTAGCCAAATCGGGGATTCATTTTACACAGGTACCCACAGTGGTAAAAGAGAATGATTATACTGCCGGGGCGCTGCAGGACGCACGTCAATTGGTTCGCTGGGCTTTTGGAGCCAAAAAGGGCGAAGTAAGTGAACCATTCAGTATAGGAGACCAGTTTGTGGTAGCGGTGCTTGATAAAGTTTTGTCGGAAGGTGTGCAGGACGCAGCAACAGCAAGGCCCGGATCTGAGGCAATTATCCGCAATAAAAAGAAAGCGGAAATTATTCTAAAGAAACTGGGAAGCAACCCTACATTAGAAAGTGTAGCAACCGCTTATAATAAACAAATACAGCAATCCGGCGCCGACTCTACCATTACCATGGCCGGCCAGATCATTAACGGGTTTGGGCTGGAACCAAAAGTGATCGGCGCATCTTTTAATAAAGAATACCAGTCAAAACCCTCTCCGGCAATAACAGGTACAAGCGGAATATTTGTGATAAAAGTAAACAGTGTGCAAAGTAAACCTGCAGATACGCCAGAAGTGGCAGCAAAAGCTGTAACAGCCAAAACAGAAAATTTGCGTGGCCAGGTTGGTAACTGGTATGAAGGGTTAAAAAAACAAGCCACGATCAAAGATAACCGCAGTGAATTTTATTAATAAGCGATAACGTGATTAAATTAACAGCCGGCTTAAATGAGAGCCGGCTTTTTTGTTTTAATTTTGCCGCATGCCTGAAGTATTTGTAAATAAAGTAGCAGAGAGCGGGATCGTTACGCTTGATCTTGAAGCATATTATCCCAAAGAAGAAGTGCTTGTATTTGATATGAAAGATTATCTTTTTATGGGACTGATTCTGAAGGAAAAAGATTTCAGGGAAGCGCTTAAAGCATTAGATACAGCTGTTTACAAGGATAAGATCGCTGCCATTACCTGTACCGCAGATGCAGTAATACCGATGTGGGCATATATGCTTGCCGCAAGCGCACTACAACCGGTAGTAAAAGAAATAGTTTTTGGCAATGAAGAAACGGCAAAGAAAAATATATTATTAAAAAATATCAATACGATAAACGTAGAAGCGTTTACTGATAAAAGAGTAGTTATTAAAGGTTGCGGAGAAGTACCGGTATCAGAAGAAGCCTATATTGAAATTACAAAACTGCTAAGGCCTGTTACAAAAAGCATTATGTATGGGGAGCCATGCAGTACGGTGCCGGTATTTAAGAAAGAAAAAACGGCATAGGAATAGGAATATTGAACAAGGAATTTTGAATGTAGATCGGAGTTTAGCGCTTCATAATTCGAAAATCCTTGTTCAATATTCAAAACCACCCCCGCCGTTTAAAAATAAACACCATCCCAATAGGGATAAACAACATCAATCCTACCGAAATAAAAAAACCCCAATAATTATGCAACAAGGGAATGATATCAAAATTCATCCCGAAAATGCCTCCAATAACAGTGGCCGGAGCCAGCAGACAGGTTACGATTGCCATTACTTTCATCACCTCGTTCAATTTCAAATTCACCGTATTAAGATAAAGATCCTGTAAGCTCATCATCATATCGCGGTAG
>JANNBU010000085.1:0-4342 GCA_031385805.1 Ferruginibacter sp. | reverse complement strand
TTTTGAAAGGAAAAATATGATTCTCAAAACCAGGAAATATTGAGCGCATATATTCAATGATAAAAAACAAATCGTGTAGTTCAATAACTTCAAAGTGTATTAAAAAATCCCTTCACTTTTCTTTCTGTAAATGCAATACTTTTATTTTTTGGGAAAGCAAATTCAGCCTTCCGGATCGGTTGCAGAGATGTTATTTATTTACAGCATTCAGAAAATTATTAAAGCTACGAAGCGTGACAATCTAAATAAATAACAGCTTTGTAATCGCTATACCTGATCAACATCCTTCGCTTATTTTTTTGTGCAGATGGCATTGAATTCCCTTTGGCCTTTACCCGGAATAGTACAGCCGTATATATATAATAATACCTGCTTCGGGAAAAGATATAAACAGCATACCATGATGATTGGATAAGGCAGCATTTTTTAAAAAAATTTCCTGGCGGGTACAAAAGCTGCCGTTTGTAAAAGACAAAAAAGGGATGTATTTCAAATTGTTGCTGGCTGGTGAAAACACCGCAAGTGTTCGGAAGATGGCTTTCCTATAACCCCAGCCTTAAGGCTGAGGTTATAGGAAAGTGTTGCTGCCAGGGGCTTTAGCCCTGATGAACTAATTAACTACAGCATTTGTGGAAGTATATTATCATGGCTAAAGCCCGGATAACTTAGCTGAATTTCTAACCCCAGCCTTAAGGCTGGGGTTATGAAATACAATACAGGAGTGGGCTTCAGCCCAAAAGCAAATTATTTGGTCGGACAATAATAATAAAAAATCAAGGGATATATTATGTACGATACAGGCACCCGGCAAAATAAACCAGTAGAATATAAATATAATATAACCATAACCGCATCAATTATAACTTTGAACCTGCAACTAAAAATGGCAGGCATATTACCTGAAATACATGAAGCAGATAAAGGAAAAAGGATTCAGTATTATTAAAAAATGGCTGGACCAAAAAAGCAGGGCTCCGTTTTTATTCCAGCAACAGGCATGGGAACTTATCTCCGGGGGTGAATCGGGATTAATAAATGCCCCTACTGGTTGTGGTAAAACTTATGCTGTATTTTTAGGTGCGGTCATTCAATTTATCAATGAACAACCCGATGATTTCAGCTCAGTAAAAAATAATGGGCTGAGGTTATTGTGGATAACACCGCTTCGTGCACTTGCAAAAGACATCGGGCGGGCAATGGAAGAAGTGATCAGTGAACTGGGCATGCAATGGCAGATCGGTATCCGCAACGGCGATACTTCTGTGAGCGAAAGGCAGAAACAAAAAAGGAATATGCCAGAAGTGTTGATCATCACACCGGAAAGTCTTCATTTATTACTTGCGCAAAAAGATCACCCTTTGCTGTTTCGGCATTTAAAGATCATTGCGGTTGATGAATGGCATGAATTACTTGGTAGCAAAAGAGGGGTGCAGGTGGAGTTGGCGATTGCACGGATTGTTAATGTAAGGATACCGGATACCGGATACAAGATACTGGATAAAGGCAGCATCCGTTTCCAGTATCAAGGATCCAGTATGAAGCATCCGGCATCCAGTATCCAGGATCCGGTATCTGGCATTTCGGTATGGGGTATTTCCGCAACCATCGGCAACCTGGAAGAAGCAAAGGATGTATTGTTGTCTTCACTACAAATAACCGGCATTATTGTTTCGGCAGATCATTCAAAAAAGATCCGGATAGAATCCATATTTCCGGACGAGATAGAAAAATATCCATGGGCGGGCCACCTGGGTATCAAATTAGCCGATAAAATTTTACCCTTAATTGATAAAAACAGGACGACACTTATTTTTATCAATACCCGTGGAATGAGTGAACGATGGTACCAGCACCTGCTGGAAATTGCCCCTGAGCTGGCTGGTGTACTTGCCCTGCACCATGGCAGTATAGAACAGGAATTGCGGGTATGGGTAGAAGAAGCTTTACACGAAGGAGTGCTGAAGGCAGTTGTATGTACTTCGAGCCTTGACCTGGGAGTTGATTTCAGGCCGGTGGAAACGGTGATACAGGTGGGATCACCAAAAGGCGTGGCCCGTTTCCTGCAACGTGCCGGCCGCAGTGGCCATCAACCGGACGCAGTGAGCAGGATCTTTTTTTTACCCACTCATTCGCTCGAATTAATAGAAGCCGCTGCGCTGAAAGAAGCGGTGGAAATATCTTTTATAGAAAGCAGGCAACCTTTACTGTTATGCTTTGATGTATTGCTGCAGTTCATGAGTACCCTGGCCGTTTCCGACGGGTTTTACCCCGATGAACTCTTTGAAGAAATAAAAAAGACTTTTTGTTTTCGTGATATCACCCTGGCCGAATGGCAGCAATTATTACAATTTGTAACAGCAGGCGGGGTGGCCCTGGCCCAATATGATGATTTTAAAAAAGTGGAGATCATTGATGGATTGTACAAGATCAACAACCGGCGCATTGCCATGCGGCACCGGATGCATATAGGCACCATCGTTAGTGATTCAATGGTAAAAGTAAAATTTTTAAGTGGCGGATATATCGGCGTTATTGAAGAATACTTTATTTCCCGGCTGCAACCCGGTGATGTATTTACCCTGGCAGGCAGGAACCTGGAATTTATTGTGCTGAAGGAAATGACAGCACTTGTAAAAAAAAGCAATGCCAAAAAATCCATTGTGCCAAGTTGGGAAGGTGGTCGTATGGCTTTGAGTGCAAACCTGGGTATCATGTTGAGGAAAAAATTAGATGAGGCTGCAGGGATGTATGGTAATAAGGTTGAGGATGAGGTTGAGGTTGAGGTTGAGGTTAAGGTTGAGGTTAAGGTTGAGGTTAGTCTGGATAATCAGCGGGATGCAGCGGTAATTGGTGGCCGGTCATCGGTGGTCGGTGGTCGTTCAAAAGAATTAGCAGCATTGAAACCTCTTTTTGAATTGCAGGGTTCATTGTCGCATATTCCCAAAGCGAATGAATTACTGGTAGAACATATTGAGACCAAAGATGGCTTTCATTTATTTGTTTATCCTTTTGAAGGAAGGCTGGTACATGAAGCCATGGCTGCGATCCTCGCCTTCCGCATCAGCCGGATCATACCAATCACATTTTCCTTTGCCATGAATGATTATGGATTTGAATTATTAAGCGATCAACCCATTCCGTTAGATGATAGTAATGTATATGAATTATTTTCAGAAGAAAACCTGTTTGGTGATATTCAAAAAGCGGTGAATGCTTCAGAAATGGCCAGGAGAAAGTTCAGGGATATTGCTGTTATCGGCGGGCTAATCTTCCAGGGCATGCCGGGTGAAGCTGTTAAACAAAGGCACCTGCAGTCATCTGCTTCCCTCCTGTTCAATGTATTTTCCGAATATGAACCGGGTAATCTTTTACTGCGCCAGGCTTACCATGAAGTAATGGATCAGCAAATGGAAGAACAAAGGCTTCGCAGCATGTTGCAACGGATACAACAAAGCAGGATCATCATCAGCTACCCGAAACAGTTAACCCCGTTTTGTTTCCCGGTGAAAGTGGATAGTATGCGGGAAAATATTTCATCGGAAAAACTGGAGGATAGGGTGAGGAAGTTGCTGGTTTGAGGGTTATTTGAATATCGAACAAGGAATTTCGAATGTTGAAGTGTTTAACTCCGATCATCATTCGAAATTCCTTGTTCCTTGCCTGCCTGCCGGCAAAGGCAGGTTCGATATTATTTAATAAACTAAGTGTTTTTTATTCACCGTATATAATATAATAAAGATAAGCGGGAACAATGCCATCAATAATCCGAATCCGCTGAAAGCCGTCATTCCAATAAACAGGATCGTTGTACCGAAAGGCAGCAATTCTCCAATCAGCCAGAATGTATAACCCTGTTTCTTTTGCTTACGCATTTCCATTGCACCATACAAACACAAGGTAATCGCCACGAGGCTCAGGATCAATATAGGCAACCTGTTCTCATGCATTTTCAGGTACATGGCGAGTACCTCGGGTGACATCATGCCCTTGGCCCAGCCGGGAGCATCATCCATTTTACCGCTTTCTATTGTTTCCTTCATGCTATCATACGTTTTTTTGGAGGTCATAAAACCATAAACAGCGAAAATAAAACCAAGTGCAGATCCAATGAATGTGAGAATGGTCAATACGTTTAATGAAGTGGGTAATTTTGGCTTTTCGAATTCATTTAAAGAATCCCTGTTAGTAATTTCCTGATTCATAAGTAGTTAAATTTTTATCCAAATTAAGGATATTAAAAATAAAAACAAAACTTCATCCTATGTTTGAAGTTTGAGGTTTGAGGTTTGAAAACATTGCTGTCCGGTTAAAGTATTTGCCTTTGGGCTGAAGCCCTTTTTAG
>JANNBU010000077.1:0-3602 GCA_031385805.1 Ferruginibacter sp. | reverse complement strand
CGAAGAGGTAATTCAAAAATATATTCATGAACAAGGCGATGAAAAAAAGATTTATAAAAAGTTCCATTCAAATCAGTTGAGATTGTTTTAGTGTATTTGTATTCGATACCTCGTCAGCTTGCTGCGGGGTAATTCATTTTCAATATTTCGGAATACCAGTTATTAGAGGATGTTTCATATCCAATTGACGAAAAAGCAAAAAAGTTACTGGATAAATCATTAATTGAAGTATGTAAAAAAAAGAAAACCCCCGAAAAAGAACTGATAGGATATATTGAGCAATATCCGCAAATACCTCATTTTAAAAATAGGCTAACTACATATTACCAGCTAACCGGCAGGCCGGAAAAGGCAAAGGAAATTAATAACCAGGTGCTCAAACAACATCCTGAGTATTTATTTGGAAAAATCTGTGCAGCAGCAGATTGCTATGAAAATGAAGCGTAAGCCTATTAACCTGAGTTCGGTCAGGCGGGGTTTTCGGGGTTCTTTTTTGTTTTTTTGGAGAGGCGAAAAAGTAAAGGCACATAAAAAATCCTGCCTTTTACAGCAGGATCTTTTTTGCTTCAACTTCAACTCAACTATTGAAACGCGTTTAATTCAGTATGAGCATCGGGTTATATGCCGGAATGCCGTAAGTAACAACCGCATTGGGTTCTCCTGCTTTACCATTCAGCTTTTCTAATTGCTTGTCAATTTTATCTTTTGCTTTTTCCAAAGAATCTTTTAACCGCTTTTGTTCATTGTCTGATTTCTGTTGCAATGAATCAATCTTAGAACCCGGAACATTTTTATCGTAGCGGTAGTTGTCACCGTTGCCATCATTAATGATAATACCATTTCCATCTACTCTGATCTTAGTATCACCATCTTCAACATCAACGCCGTCACTGGTAACTTTTACTTTTGGATGTTTCCATTCATCGGCAGGGGTTCCATCCAAAGTATACAGGCCATCAGCTTTCATGATATAATCAACACCCTGGTCCCAGCCTTCTTCAATATCTTCAGATTCGATATAGCGGTCATCTCTCCAGCCGCCAAAATGTACTTCGTTTCCCCAGCCCACATTTTTGTTGATCCTTATTTGTTTTCCAACGGGTACGTAAATGGTAAGTATTACACGCTGATTGCGGAATTTATCAGTGCGGTTTATGCTGATGCCTTTATCAATGATGAGTAAGGAATCCATTTGAACTGCTTTGAAATCGATCAGATCTGACAGTTTATTGGCTGTGTTTTTATCGGGACCACATGCCATTCTGAGCATGGTAACTTTAAAACTATCGTTGACAGATTTAATGATATGCACCCTGATGTTTTTTACAAGTGCGGTATCTTCTTCCAGGTCTTCAAATGGTTCTAATTTTAACCAGTTGGTACGATAATATTTTTTTCCGGGGGCGTTGGTTGTGATCTCCAGTTTGCTAACGCCGGGATTTGATAAAGCAATATTTTCTTCATTGATCCTGTTGGAAACTCTGAAATCATTGGAAACTGATGCAATGAGTGAGATGATGCAAAACCATCCAATGATCCACAATGATATGAAACCGAAACGCATCGTCCTGCTATTACTTTTCATTTTTGCCAGGCGCCTGATGATCCACGTAAGTATGCCGATAATGGGTGTGGCAATAAAGAAAATCAGCGTTCCCCAGGCAAAAACATTTTGCCATACACCATCCAAAACAAAATCTTTTAATGGGAATAATCCTATGGATACAATACCCAATCCAAACAATGCCATCACAACAGCAAAACCAATACAACCTAAAATGAAATAAGCAAATATCTTAAACAACAATGCGATGATATCCCCTAACGACCGGCCTCCTCTTTTTGCGACTGCACCAACATCTGAGCTAAATGTTTTTCCTTTTTCTTCTGCGAATTGTTTTGCTTCTTTCCCAAATTTTTCTGCACGCTGCTGAACACCTTTCATTTCTTCCATGACAGAATTCTTGATAGAATTCATATCAACCTTTTCTCCTTTCATCTCAAGTTTTTCTGCAGTTGTCAATGCTTCAGGAATAACAAGCCAAAGGATAATATAAATGATCAGTGCCCCCGGGCTAAAGCCCAGCCTGATGAAATTAGGGAAATCGAAATCGCCCCAATGGCTCCACCTGGATACGAAACTGAGGAAGGGAAGCAGGAATAAAACACGCGGTATCCATACATTCACTCCAAAATAATTTCCGATACCGCTGCATACGCCACCTAAGATCTTATCATCATTATCGCGGTATAATTTTTTGCGTACGCCACCGATCTCTGTGGTTGCTGTACTTGGTATGGCCACCCACAATATCAGGTACGGAATAAATAAAGCTCCAAAGAGTACAACAAAAATGATACGTACCACTACCACATCTATTCCAAAATAGTTTGAAAGGCCGCTACATACGCCTCCCAGCACTTTATTGTTTTCGTCCCTGAACAGGCGTTTATTCGTTCCTGTTGCATTATAAGATGCTGACTGGCTGGCATTGCTTTCTTTGTAACTTTTTTCATTTACTGCATCAGCGGTTGCCTGGTCTGTTTCAAAATCTTCCGGGCGGCCCATACTTTTGATGATGGCATTGATGTCATCATCGCATATACAGGTAGAGCCTTCTTTCAATCGCTCCTGGAAAAGTTCTCCTATACGGCTTTCGATATCATTGATGATCTCCTCTTTGCCTTCCTCTGCGGCAAAATACCGGTTAAGGCTTTCTGTATAATTTTTCAATATCTCAAAAGCGGTAACTTCTATTGGTACTACACGACCCTGGAAGTTGATATTTATTACTTGTTTCATGGCGTAATAATTGTTTTTGTTTTGCCTTAGTCCTTTAATACTAAATAGCGGCTTTTAATTTTGTTTCTTTAGTTAATGTTGTGGTCAACAAAAGCATGGCTATACTTTATATTGAGTGCCTGTCTGCCGACTGGCAGGTTGAAGTTGCGTTGAAACTATCCTGGTGATGTTAATGCCTGAACGGCATTTGCTAACTCACTCCAGGTAGCTTCGAGTTCTTTATAAAATTCTGCTCCTTTATCTGTAAGTGCAAAGTATTTTCGTGGCGGGCCACTGTTACTTTCCACCCAGCGATATGTAAGGAATTCTGCGTTTTTGAGCCTTGTCAGCAGGGGATAGAGCGTTCCCTCAAAAATATTGAGGTTTGCTGCTTTCATCTTGTCAATGATATCCGAGGGGTAAGCTTCTCCCTGTTTTATGACCGACAAAATGCAAAACTCTAAAACCCCTTTGCGCATCTGGCTTGCTGTGTTATCAATATTCATGGCTTTACATTTTTAAAATTCATGGCTATACTTCGAAGGCGAGTGGGGTTTGGTGAGTAGCAAGTGGGTAGTTCCGGACTTTCCCAATTTTGCATTTTACCTTCTCCTATTTCTCCTTCACAATACAAATATAGTAATATTTTAGTACTATGCAACACATAATACCATTTATTTTAAAGTAGCTGGTGGTGAACTGTAGGGTATTTTTTATAAAAGCCAATACAGTATTGTGTTTGGGAGATATTTTGGCTTGAAAAAAAACTCCTATATTTGGATGAATGGTAATAATCCGCTTTTAAACGGCGACTTTTTAC
>JANNBU010000039.1:0-6331 GCA_031385805.1 Ferruginibacter sp. | reverse complement strand
ATGGGTTGTTCACAAGGGCGGCGCAGATATGCTGGATATTTATTTTAGCCGTCTTGATAAACTTTACAGAACCGTTGAAAAGACATATCGTTTACCCGTTAAGCAGGTAAATGTTGACAGCCGTTTTTTGGCGGGGCAATGGGAGGATGCCAAAAATATTTTATGGCTGGCTACTGATGTAGGATTATTTGCTCTTGATCCTTCTCAAACTGATGAAAAAAAGATGTGGAAGCACTGGAAAAATATTCCCGGTGATAACAGCAGTTTATCTGCAGATAAACTGATATCAATTTGTCCTGATCCCCGGGAACCTCAAAAATATTTATGGCTGGGAACAAGAGGTTCGGGCTTTAACCGCTTTGAAATGGCGACCGGTAAAGTGATCCGTTTCTCCGAAAAAGACGGGTTGGCCAATAACGTAGCGTATGATATACTCCCTGATGACCTGGGACATTTATGGATCAGCACCAATATGGGATTGAGTTGCTTCACATTGCCCTCAAAGGAATTTCCAAAAGGCAGGTTCAGGAATTTTACAGAAGAAGATGGCATTGCAGGAAATGAATTCAATTCATATACCGGGAAGAAATTATTAACAGGAGAACTGTTATTTCATGGCGTAAAAGGCACCACCTGGTTCAATCCTTCAGAAGTATTGCAGCAACAGGATACCGTACCAATAAATTTTATTTCACTCAGTGTAAACAATAAGCTGTTACAATGGGAGAAAGATTCATCAGTCATCAATGGAAATATTGCCTACAGTAACCAGATCACACTTACGTATGACCAGAATATTTTTTCCATTTCATTTTCGTCTATGGATTTCCGGAATGCAAAGGGAAGATTATATTCTTATCGTTTAGAAGGATTTGATAAAGATTGGACGGAGCCTTCCACACAGCATACCGTTACTTATACCAATCTCAATCCCGGCACTTATACTTTTTATGTAAAAGGAAGCAATACAGATGGTAAATGGAATGAGCAAGGAAGCAGCATCCGCATCGTGATCGTTCCTGCATGGTATCAAACCTGGTTATTCAAGATCGCCGTAATCCTTTTGGTTGCAGGCGGTATTTATGCATTTTACCGTTACCGGTTGAAACAGGCTTTAAAACTGCAGGCCATTCGTAACAATATTGCGAGCGACCTGCATGATGAGATCGGAAGTACCCTGAGCAGCATTTCCATTTCAAGCGCTGTTATCAGGAAGAAAATGAACAGCGATTCACCTGAAGCAAGCAACCTTTTGAGCCAGATCAGTACAAATACAGATAACATGATGGAAGCCATGAGTGATATTGTATGGGCCGTGAATACTAAAAATGACCATTTTGAAAATGTCGTCAACCGTATGCGTGCCTTTGCTATCGAGATATTAGAACCTGAGAATATTTTACTGAACATGCATGTAAGTCCGAAACTGGATCAGGTGGTTTTAAACATGCAGCAAAGAAAAAACCTCTACCTGCTTTTTAAAGAAGCCATCAACAATATTGCTAAATACGCTTCCTGCAAAAATGTATGGGTTGACCTGGATATGCATGCCGGTAAAATATGCATGAAGGTCAAAGATGACGGAAAGGGATTTTCTACGAGCTCGCCAGGAAATGCCCAGGAGCCTATACTTGGCGGCAATGGACTCAACAATATGCAAAAGCGTGCCGGGGAATTGAATGGAAAGTTGAAGATCGATTCTGCTGTTGGCAAAGGGACTGAGATCATACTGGAGTTTCCTGCTTAACCAATATCATTAAAAAATCAGTACTGGGTTAATTTGAATTTTCCCGCAGATTTTGCAGATGAAGACACGCGGGTTTACGCAGAATAGCTCTGCGGCGATCTGTGGTATTATTGCTGCGCAATCTGCGGGAAATTGACCCACTACCAAAAAATCATTGGAATCAATGATTGTAATTACTATATAAAAAAAGCATCTTTACATCATGCCAGAAATAAAAGTTGCTGTATTTGATGACAACAAACCACGCAGGGAATTACTACAA
The DNA here is from genome assembly GCA_031385805.1 of Ferruginibacter sp. Taxonomy (GTDB): domain Bacteria; phylum Bacteroidota; class Bacteroidia; order Chitinophagales; family Chitinophagaceae; genus Ferruginibacter. Next base: position 4,322 of record JANNBU010000039.1, on the reverse strand, counting down.
CTTCTCCTGGACAACAGTGATGGCTTAAGTTGTACCGGCGCATATGAAGATTGCCGTAATATAGTTAAGAATATCTCCACCAATGTTCCTGATGTGATATTAATGGATATTGACATGCCGCATGTGAACGGTATTGAAGGGTTGAAAGAAGTGCGTGGGCAATTTCCAAAAGTGAAAGTGCTTATGCAGACCATTTTTGAAGACGATGAAAAGATATTCAATGCCATTGTTGCCGGTGCCGATGGATATATATTAAAGAAAACGCCTCCTGCTAAACTTTTAGAAGCAATTACTGATGTAATGGAAGGTGGCGCACCAATGACACCAACAGTTGCAAGACAGGTATTATTGCTTTTTAATAACAAACACCAAAGCATAGAAAAAAAAGATTTTAATCTTACTGCAAGAGAGCAGGAAATTCTTGGCTATTTGGTGCAGGGATTGAGTTATAAGATGATCGCCGATAAATGTTACATCTCCTATCCTACCGTAAACTCGCATATCAGCCATATTTATGAAAAGCTGCACGTAAGTTCCGGCACCGAAGCCGTAGCAAAAGCCATTGAGAACAATATCACCGGCGGTCATTTTTTAAGATCGTTGTTTTTTTGATACCAGGGTCCATGTCCTTACGAAAACATGTTCCCGAATTACTTTCGGCAACAAGCTCAAACCAATGAGCGAAGAGATCATATCGAAATTTAAAATATTAACTTTTAAAAAGAGAAACACAATTATTTTGTTGTGTTTGTTTTTTACACTATATTCGCATCAATCAACTCGTATATTTAGAAATCTATCAACTAGCAATCAGGAGAGTGCTCCTTTTGCATGAATTTATTATTTACTGATTTTTATAATATAAGTATGTTGATTAATTTAAAAAAAACAGGATTCCTTCCAGCAGGCATTCATCCTGCCACCTGGAAGGAATTAAACGATCAATTCGGCTTCAATGAACAGCGCAGGATGTTATTGAATGGATTGCAGAAGGGTTTACAGTTGTTGAAGAAATATGGCTGTATAGAGGTTTATGTAGATGGAAGTTTTGTGACAACCAAACCTATTCCGAATGATATTGATGTTTGCTATGATAACAGCTATATGAACTGGAAGAAATTTATTAAAGATAACCCTGAATTTAATGATGTAAAGCAGGGCAGTAAGGTTCAAAAGGAAAAATATCAATCAGAATTTTATGCTTATAATGCCTTTGATGATTACATAGTTCAGTTCTTTCAATTCGATAGGGATAATAATCCTAAGGGGATTGTAAAGCTGAGTTTAACCGAACCATTATTATGATTAAGAACGAAAAACAATACAGGATATCAAAAAAACGATTGGCCCAAATAGAAAATACGCTTACGCCGAAACAATCAAAAACGGCTCCTGGTTCTAAGGAAGAAGGATCAATCAATTCGCTTACCAGGATAAAAAATGATATCAAAGAAGAAATAAGGCAATTTGAAAACCTGAGAAAGAAAGGTATGCGCTTAAATCAAAAAATAAGCCTGAAACAACTTCCTAATATTTTAATAGCACACAAAATCGCCAAGGGGTTTACTCAAAAACAATATTCAGAAATACTGGGTATTAAGGAACAACAATTACAGCGTTATGAAGCTGAAAATTATAGTTCGGTCAGCTTTGGAAGGCTTTTACAATATATTGAAAAAGCCAATATTAAAATTGACCTGGCGGTTAAGTAAAAGGTCTGCACTTCTCCATCCATATACATCAGTTATATTTGCAGCCATGCAATTCAACCAGGTAATAGGCCAAAAAGAGATCAAGTCGCAACTGGCACACATGATCCAGCACAACAGGCTAAGCCATGCTTTACTTTTCTTAGGCAAGGAAGGCAGCGGTGCATTGTCGCTTGCAAGAGCATTTGCTCAATACAATGTATGCGAATTAGTGAAGGGTAAGAAAACAACAAACAACGCACAACAAACAACCGAAGCCCCTTCCCTATTCGGAGAACCCGAACATGAAACGAATAACGAGAAACAAGAAACGAGAAACGAGAAACGAGAAACGGGAAACGAGAAACGAGAAACGGGATCTGATTCCTGCGGCGAATGCCCTGCCTGTAAAAAAGCCAGCCAGCTTGTTCATCCCGATATTCATTTCTCCTATCCCGTTATTCCAAGAAAATCGGGCGACAAACCCATCAGCACAGATTATATAAAAGAATGGAGGGATTTTATCTCAACAAATCCTTATGGTAATGTGTATGATTGGCTTCAATTCATCGGTGCAGAAAACAAACAAGGAAATATAACTGCACACGAATGTTCAGATATCATCCGCAAGATGAGCCTGAAAAGTTTTGAGAGTGAATACAAGATCCTCATCATGTGGATGCCCGAATTATTGGGCAAAGAAGGAAACAAATTATTAAAACTGATCGAAGAGCCGCCGGCCAATACATTATTTATACTGGTGGCAGAAAATGATTCATTGATACTGCCTACGATCTTATCACGAACGCAATTGATAAAAATTCCACAGCTTTCTGCATTGGATATAGAATCTGCGCTGGAATTAAGGAATGGTATTTCCATGCAAAAGGCACAACAGGTTGCCGCTATCAGTTCAGGAAATTATCACGAAGCCTTGCAACAATTGCAGCATGCCGAAGATGATTGGGAAGTTTTATTAAGAGATTGGCTGAACAGCATTGTAAAGACCGGCCCCGCTGCCCAGGTAAAATGGATCGAAGATATCAGCAAGATTGGGCGGGAAAAGCAAAAACAGTTCCTCAAATATTTTGTTCATATATTAGAATTAGCCATAAGATTAAGAGTCATTCCTGTTGAGAGCCAGGAAAACAGGACAGATGTGGATTTTGCTCTCCGATTTAATAAACTTTGCGGCATCAGCCAGCAGGAAGCCATTGTAAATGAATTGGATCAAGCAGCCTATTATATAGAGCGCAATGCCAACGCCAAAATACTTTTTCACGCCCTCACCATTAAGTTGTATCATATTATTAGCAACAAATCAGTAATTTTGATGCAATAAGGAAACGGGCAGGAGCCGTTGGTAGTGAAGAAAGCAATTATTTGAACCAACTTTTTCTACTATACTCAACATCGTTGTGTCACTCTCTTGTACTTTTTCAGCAATATTCAGCTGAAAACGCACAGTAAAGGTATACTGTATCCCGATAAATATCGGGACGACGCCAACGAAGCTCCACAGCGAACAGCTACCTGTTCCGATTATATAAATTATTAATTATTTAAATCTTAGATACTCATGGGATGTGGAAGCGGAACCTGCGGAACTGCCGGAGCAGTTGGCGGTTGTAAGAGTACCGGAAGCTGTTCCAGTGGCGGCTGTAACCGGATGAATGTGCACGATTGGCTTGCCAATTTACCTTTCAGCGATCCTGAAAGTAATTGCCGTGTTGTAGAGATCAGTTTCAACAACGGAAGCCGTAAAGATTATTTTAAAAATACCACGCTTCATTATTACGAAAAAGGAGAAATGGTTGCCGTAGAAGGCGTAAGTGGTTTTGATGTAGGCATGGTAAATCTTACCGGTGAATTAGTAAGACTGCAACTGAAGAAAAAGAAGATAGATGAGAAAAGTGCGGATATAAAGAAAATATTACGCCGTGCTACAGAACAGGATCTGGCAAAGATGCAGGAAAACAAAGCACGTGAAGCACAGACTTTAATTCGCAGTAGGGCCATGGCAAGGCAGTTGAAGCTTGAACTTAAAATGGCAGAAATAGAGATACAGGCCGATGGAAGAAAAGCTACTTTTTTTTACATTGCAGATGGCCGGGTTGATTTCAGGGAACTGATAAAATTATATGCCGGTGAATTCAAAGTAAAAGTAGAAATGCGGCAGATCGGCGCCCGCCAGGAAGCCGGGAAAGTAGGCGGCATCGGCAGTTGCGGCAGGGAACTTTGCTGCAGCACCTGGCTCACCGATTTCAAAAGTGTGAACACCAATGCGGCACGTTATCAAAACTTAAGCATCAACCAGACAAAACTGAGCGGCCAGTGCGGCAGGCTCAAATGCTGTTTGAATTATGAACTGGATACTTACCTCGATGCGTTGCAGCATTTTCCTGATGATTGCGATTCGATAGAAATAGCGAGGGGCCGTGCCTTTTTGGTAAAGAAAGATATTTTCCGCAACCTGATGTGGTACACCTTGCCCGACAGCAACAAACAATATCCGTTGACGCTAGAAAGGGTGAATAAAATAAAATCACTGAACCAGCAGGGCGTTCGCCCCGAAGAGCTGGAAGCTGTGGAAGTGACCAGTAAAAAACCCGTGGAAGTGGAACCGGCTTATGC
>JANNBU010000024.1:0-16571 GCA_031385805.1 Ferruginibacter sp. | reverse complement strand
ATAAAAATATTGTGGAAACCGTTTGTGCGGCTTGTAATATCAACGGTAAAAAATACATCGGAAATATTTGCGCCTGCAGTGATAGAAATGGGTGTACCGCTGCCAAATCCGGGATCGGTATCTATGAAATATTCCAGCTTGTTTACATTGGTTGCGGGAATAATATCTTTAAAAAATAACCACTTTCCTGTAACAGACCAATTTCCTGCATTGTCTTTTGACCGGATGAAAATATTGTGAAAACCATTTGTAAGCACCGTAATATCAACAGTAAAAAATACATTGGGAACATCAGCGCCCGAAGATATAGAAACGGGTGTACCGCTGCCAAACCCGGGATCTGTGTCTATATAATACTCCAGCCTGTTCACATTTGTTGCCGGAATAATATCCTTAAAAAATAACCAGCGTTTGGCCTGCGACCAATGGCCGTTGCTGCTGTGCGACCGTACATACAGGTTATTAAAACCATTGGAAAGTGATGTAATATCAACTGTAAAAAACTTATCGCTGATATTAGCAGCATGTGTTGTTGCAATTCCTGTTCCACTTCCAAATCCTGGATCTGTATTGATAAAATATTCTACACTATCAATTTGTTGTGCGGTTGCAACTTGTATGAACATACAGTAACACAACAATATTTTAAGTGACCGGGATAAGTATTTCATGATAAACCATTTTAAATGAGCAATGATATTTGCACTTTTTATTAAGGGTTTATCTTAGTACTTACGATTACGCTTAACGTATTATTGGTTACGATCGGTGGTACTGATAATTTATAAATGGACGGTACATCGGGTACGCCTGATTTTACATAAGCAGGTGTATTGCCATAAGCACCACAATCAACCGAACCATAACCTGCTGCAATGGCGGGGCTTCCGGCTTTCAATACATATCTTCCATCATAACTATTGATACCAATGATAGGATAGCCAGTAAAAACCGTTGACATATCTATATTTTGCTGATTACCGGTAGCTGTACCGAATTGTGTGCTATTGCCTAAATTAAATTCTACCAGGCAGGTGGTAAGCGATATAGAACCGGCGAGCATGATATTGCTTCTTAAAGTAAAACCTGTAAAACTACTTCCATAAGCCGCACCGGTTGCATGAAGCACATTATTCTGAAAAGTTCCATTGTCGTCTCCGTCAAAACTTACACCCTGTACAATTATATTATTGGCTAAGAGTACATTTGTGTGTGAAGTAGTTTGTACAACATCTCCTTCTATATAGCATTGCATAACCTGTACATTCGTACTGCCACCATTATAAAAATATATCCTTGCTAAAACACGGTTACGCCTGAATAAAAGATTATTGACAGGGGTGCTATATCCAATATAAGCATAATTGAAGGTCATACCCATAATTACTGAATTACTGCCACCTGCATAAACATACAAATTCCCGATATAAGAAATTGCTGTATTGGCCTGCAGATCGGGATTCGAATTACTTGCTGCAGATCCCAGGAAATAACCATTACCAATGATCACCAAACGTTTGGTAAGTGAAAGGTCGCCATAACCGGTTCCACTTGGTTCAATATGAATGGTATCACCGCTTAACACGCCGGCAGCATCATTGGCGGCCTGGGCATTGGTGAAATCTGCAGGAACTCCTGTGTTGTTTACCCTCCATATTTTGGCGAAAGCTGTATTGCCAGCAAAGAAGATCAGCATAAGAAGAATCAAATTCTTTTTCATAAAATTTATTTTAAGTTTTTAGATAAATTATGATGTGGCGGATATGCAATTCACGGGGTGGGATCCTAATGTAAAATTTAATAAAAAAATCAGTTATTCCTATACTTTTTATTGGATTTTTTCCGCCATTTTACTTCTAATTACAGATTCTAAACCATTATAAGGAATATCCACAATCACCGGCTCTTTTTTATATAATTTTATTTTACAAAAATCATAACCCTGACACTGTAAAGCAATAATCACAAGTGAGTATTTTACAGGTGATGTACTATTTATTCTTTTGAATTATACTAATTTTAGTTACTTGACAACAATGATTACATACAGGCAGTTTCACATAAGATGCATTTGTTTCCTTATCCTGTTTAGTATTCACTACCCTCAATTTTCCTTTGCCCAGGCCGATGTTGGCCGGATGTTCAAAAAATATACCACCCAGGATGGAATGCTTAACAACGGGGTTTATGCCATGGATAGGAGTAAAAATGGTTTGTGGTGGATCGGTACCTCCGAAGGACTTCAGCGTTTTGACGGGTATAGATTTGAAAAATGGATAGAAGGCGTGGATAAATCAAATGTCATTCACATGGGTGTGCAAAAGATATTTGAAGACAGCCAGTCAAATGTATGGGTGTTTAATCTTGGGTTTCCTTATGTTTTTCCGGCCGGCAGTAAAAAATATCAATTGGTAAAAATTGATTCTACTAAGGAAACCTATTACCCGGATACCTATCTCTTACCGCTGATGGAGAAAGATGGAAGGATATGGTGCTTCCAGGATAACACCGGTTTTTATGGTATCAATATGCAAACAAAAAAAATTGATACACTTGTCCGCACTTTATTCAAACCGGGCCAGGTTACCGGGAATGTTAATTCACTTCCATTTATGGGAACAGATGAAAACGGGCTCTCATGGATCACACAGGATTTTGCAGACAGTAATTATATCATGCAGTTTAAACCGGGCAGTGATGTAAAAAGGGTTGCTTTTCCGGTAAATAAATATGGGAGATTAAAAGCTTATATACCGGTAGGGGATAACTGGTTTCTGTATCTCAGTACAACCTATACTGCACTTTGTAAAGGAGATGATTTTTCACATCCTATAAAAATACTGAGCACTGAAAATATTCCGGGAAATTTTGTACGTTATTTCTGTTATGAAAAATTAAAGGTTTATAACAAGGGCAGTTTTATTTTTGCCGGTGAAAAGGGAATTTATGAATACATCCCTTCAACGCAAACCCTGCAGGAGTATGCCACTGCTGCTTATCCCAAAATAAACCTCACCAGGCAGTTCATATTTGTTTTAAAAGAAGATGAAAGGGGAAATATCTGGATAGGCAGGGATGCAAGTGATGGTTTACTCGTATTCTATCCCGGCAAATTAAAGTTTAATTTTCTGCAGGCTCCAGCCGAATATTTTAACCTTGTTTATTCATTAGCTTCAGATAAAAAAGGAAAAGTGATCGCTACAAATTTCCAGAAAGGGATCAATGTGTTTGATAAAAACGGGAAATGGGAGAGATATATTGATCTTCCTAAAACCGAGAACGGGCTTAGCCCTTCCATGCGAAGCATGAATTTTATAGACAGCAACCACCTTGTGATGAAATCCCTTTTTGGAAAAATGGCAGTACTTAATACAAATGATTATTCACTTCGTGATATCAGTTCGTTGTTGCCATTGCGTGTTTCGGGGCAGAATACTTTCGACGGATGTTTTTTACCTGCAGGAGAAAACACCCTGCATTTTGTTCACGACAATTATGTTTTGCAACTGAAAAAACAAGGGGAGAACTACAAGGTTGAGCTGCTGGATTCGTTATTTTCTGAAAGAAGTATCAATACATTCACTTACTTATCCAACGGGCAAATGATGCTTGGTACTTCGGATGGTTGTTATATAAAAAATAAAAATCAATGGGAAAAAATACCGGGGACCGATAGATTTTATTTTAAGCATATTGTCCAGGATAGTGAGGGAGCAGTATGGGCTGCGAGTACTTTTGGGATCTTATTATTAAAGGAAAATAAGGTAGTCAAAATATATAATGTTACATCCGGGTTATTGAATGAATTCGTTTATGGAATTTTATTTGATGATGATGGTAATGCCTGGTATAGCTGCAACATGGGACTGGGCTGTATTCAGAAAAACGGGAACATTAAATTTTTTACAGAAGCAGATGGCCTGCAGGGAGATGAATTTGATACACAGTCATTTTGGAAAGGAGTTAATGGTAAATTATATTTCGGAGGCATTAAAGGGATCAGTTCTTTTTATCCCAGACAGGTGTTGCAGGCAGAAAAACCAGGCAAAATTATTTTATCCCGTGTGGAGGTAAACGGAATTGATTATCCTGCAGAAGGAAGAATTGATGATATTACGAAGATCGAATTAGCTTATAATCAGAATGCGATCACTTTTAATTTCACTTTGAATGATTTTAGTGACCCCGGTTATAACCTTTACCAGGTAAAATTAAGCGGTTTTGATGCTGATTGGGTAAACCTCAAAAATCTACATAGCACAAGATATTCCCTGCACCCAGGTTCTTACAAACTATACATTAAAGGAAGTAATGACGGCAGTAACTGGAGTGAGGAATTTGTTTTACCAATAATCATAAACCCTGCATGGTGGCAAACGGGTTGGTTTAAATGGTTAATTGCTTTGCTGGGAATCTGTTTACTTGTTGTTGTAGTTTGGAATTATAACAGGAAAAAGTTATTTAAATTAAATCAGCAACTGCAACTGCAACAGGAAATGCAGAAAGAAAGGGAACGCATCAGCCGCGACCTCCATGATAATATAGGTGCTTACAGTACAGCTATGATCGCCAATACAGATTCATTGGAGCAAATGATCGTAGATGGGGAAAGCAAAAAAAAGGTTTTGTACCTGAAAGAAAATGCCAGGAATATTTTAAGTACAATCCGGGAAACCATTTGGCTGCTCAACAGTAAAAACCTTACTGTATCCGGCTTTGCGGAAGGCTTTATTAATTATTGCAGCAATATCCTGCGTAATTATGAAGGTATTGAAATTGAGTTCAAAGAAGATATTGTTCAAAATAAAAATTTATCTCCTGCAGTTGCCATTAATCTTTTAAGGATATTACAGGAAGTAATACAGAATATAGTAAAGCATTCCCATGCAGATAAAATATACTGTTCGGTAAGTAGTGATAAATCACTTTCAATCAATATCAGGGATAATGGGAAAGGTTTTGATACTACAGCAAGATCTCATGGAAATGGATTAGAGAATATGAAACACAGGGCCGCAGAAATAAATTTTGACTTAATCATAAAAACGGGATTGGGTAAAGGCACTGAGATCACTCTGAATGAGAAAGTGTAATTAAATACTCACTTGTGATTATTGAAAAAGGCAATACATTTATTTTTATTTGTACATTAAATTAACAAAGATATTGAGTATCCGCATTGGCATAGTCGATGATAAACAGATAAACCGCACCACGGTTAAGGAAAAATTATTGAAATATCCTGAAGTGGAACTGGTACTGGAAGCCAAGAACGGAGAAGATTTTTTGGAACAACTAAAAGAGATAGCCGACAATAAAAAACCACAATTGGTTTTAATGGACCTTGAAATGCCGGTATTGGATGGCATTCAAACAATCGCATTGGCATCACCGGTTCATCCCGATATAAAATTTATTGTGCTCACTGTTTTCGAAGACAATGAAAAAATATTTGAAGCCATTAAAGCTGGTGCACACGGTTATCTTTTAAAGGATGAGCAAGCCATTAATATTATTGAAGCCATTAACCAGGTAGTGGAGTATGATGGCATGCCTATGAGCCCGGTGATAGCAAGAAAAGCAATGGTAATGCTCAAACAAACCGGTAGTGTGCCTGCAGAAGAAAAAGAAGGCAGATCATCTGAATCTTTACTCAGCGAACGTGAAATGGATATATTAAAAGAGCTGGCTACCGGGAAAAGTTATAAAGCCATCGGCGAAAAATTGTTTATCAGCAAATTCACTGTTCGCAAGCATGTAAGTAATATCTACAATAAATTGCATGTTGACAGCCGTACACAGGTTATTAATGTGGCGCAGAAAAATAAGTGGGTATAAACACGAAAATATTTTTTACTTCCCTTTAAAAGCAGGTTTTCTTTTTTCAAGGAAAGCAGCAGTCCCTTCTTTCATGTCTTCTGTAATAAAGCATTCACCAAAGGATTCAATTTCTTTATCATAACCGCTTTTTCCATTGGTATAAGCTCTGTCACTTACAACAGCAATATTGATACACTCAATAATTTTCCCAATAGCGATGGGCGCTTTGGATTGAATAACGGATAAAATATCTTTTGTCCTTTCCAACAAACTTTCGGCAGTTGTAACATGATTTACCAATCCCATCTGCAGGGCTTCATTGGCATCGGCCAGGTGTGCTGTCATTTGCAGTTCCATACTTTTTCCTTTGCCAACCAATTGTGTTAAGCGTTGTGTTCCGCCATAACCTGGTATCAAACCCAGATTCACTTCGGGCTGACCGAATTTTGCATTTTCACTGCATAACCTGAAATGACAAGCCATGGCCAGTTCACAACCACCGCCCAATGCAAAACCATTTACAGCAGCAACCACCGGTTTTTTGCTATTCTCAATTTTGAAGAAAACATCCTGTCCTCTTTTTGCCAATGCCAAGGCATCTTCTTTAGTCAACCCGGCAAATTCTGTAATATCGGCACCGGCAACAAATGCTTTTGGGCCGGCACCGGTGATGATGACTGTTTTTATATCGGCATTGCTATATACCTCATCCATCACATTATCCAGGTCGGTAAATACCTGTTTGTTCAATGCATTTAATTTATCGGGGCGGTTGATGGTGATGGTGAAAATGCCGTTTTCTAAAGATGTAAGTAGTGTAGTATATGTCATCGTTTTATTTTGTGTTCCTTAATTAAAAAATTGAAAATCCAGTTGTTCAATCTTTATAATAGAAATGTTTATGAATTGTAATTTTTTTAGGCGATGGTTTCAAAAAATCTTTATTATTTCTTTTTTGAAGTTCGGCAAGTGCTATTAACCTTTCGGACGGAGTTAACCTATAAAAGTATTCAAGAGAATGCTGTTCCTGTTCTTCAAAAGATTTAAAAATTTTAACTCTCTTTTCCATAAACCCTGATTAAAAATTTCTATTCATTTTCACCCATTCTTTAATATAATCGGCAATAGCTGAAGTGGTAGCGCCCGGTGCAAATAATTTCCCAACCCCCATTTTATTCAATTCAGCCATATCATCTTCGGGAATGATACCGCCACCGGTAAGCAATACATCATTCATCTTTTTTTCTTTCATCAAAGCGATGATCTTTGGAAAAACAGTATTGTGTGCCCCACTAAGAATACTGATACCGATGGCATCAACATCTTCCTGCAGGGCAGCATTTACAACCATTTCGGGGGTTTGGCGAAGACCGGTATAGATCACTTCCATGCCTGCATCACGAAGGGCCGTAGCAATTACTTTTGCCCCGCGGTCGTGGCCATCCAATCCTACTTTGGCAACTAATACTCTGATGGGTCTTTTCATGTTATAATCTTGTACTGCGAAAATACATTAATGCAATGAATGATACTACCGGTTAAATACTTTCTTCACCTGGTTTATAAGCATTGTGTATTCAGAAATTTTAATGTTGCCCGGTTATAATCGCTGTACATCTTATGATCAGATACCGAAAGATCTACCTGGTCAAGCACAAAAGAAATCTGTAAAAGTGTTAAACTGCTAATTGCCGGGAATGATGCAGGACTTGCCTGGTAAGCCGTTACCAATGAAGCAGAAAAACTGATAAAATAATTTTTACTGTCAAGAAAATTTTTGCTTTTTAATTCTGTAAAAACTGCCTGTGACTGGGCTAAAGAGATATCCCCACTTCTTGCAAATCTTTCAGGATAAAGCGGCGCCCGTTCTTTCATAAAATATTTACTGCAAATACCCCTGCTTGTTAGCGTATTTGAATTTGACAATGCATCAGCATTTCCCTGTGCCCCTACATTTTCATTGTTATCAAACCTTGCCATGCAAAACTGGAAAGGAACGGTTGATATTTGGGCAACAACTGTTCCTCCGGGTGCACAATAACTTATACCTGCTTTAAAATTATATGCATAAGAAAGAGCAGCTGAATAGGCGCCACCATTACTCATTCCTGCCGAATAACGTGGCTTCGATCTGCTTGTAACTCCTCTAATATAAAATGTATCTGTGATATTTCGGATGTTTACATAATCTACATTGTTCAGTGTATCTACAGGGTAAGTTAGCCATCGTAATTTACCATCGGCATTGGCATCAATACCGGTAGTTGCTTCTTCAGCTTCGGTAATGATAACAGCAAATCCATCAGTGACAAGATCTTTGGCGAGTTGTTTAAACTCATAGCTTGTTGCTACATTTTGTGCAGTGCCACCGGTACCATGTAATAAATAAACGATCCCTTTATGTCCTGCGGGGAAATAAGAATAAACCGGCTTTAACCTGTCACGCCCTCGTATTTGTTCATATTGTAAACTATATGGAGTAATATTTTTAATGGTTCCGGTAACGGAAACATTTTGACTGGGCATGATGAACCAGGTATGCCATTCATTGTATGCATTCAATAAAGAAACATCACCAGTCCATTTATCAAACAACTGGTTATCGGAATAAGCTGTGCTGAAAATGTGAACTGTATCACCGATCTTATATTTGGCAGCACCATAACCATTGTTTACTGATACGGTGAAACTATCAACAGTACCAATTGGCGGAACAGGGTCGCTGCTTTTTGAGCAGGAAGCAAATGAAAATGCAATGAGGATGATAAGCAGAGATCTCATATTAATTAGTTTGAGTAGTGATTTAGTTTGTTATTCCGATGAAGAAGAGATGCTTCGTACCTCAGCATGACAAAAAACTGAGGTATTAATTAGTTTGTGCATAGACGATTTAATATCAGATTAGTTTAAATAGATTGAAAATATGTTGCCGCTTTTTCTATCCTGTGGAGTGTTTCAGCCTTACCGATGGTTTCTGCTATAACAAAAACACCCGGCCCTATCTTGCTACCAACCAGCATAACCCTTAATATCATTTGTAATTCTCCGGGCTTAATATTTTTTTCTGTAGCTAAGTCTTTAAAAATCTTTTCAATATTTTCAACAGAAAAATTATTTTCTTCATTGAGTTTTACAGCAAGTGTTTCAAAATAATTTTTCTTAGCATCGTCCCATTTAGGTTTTACACTTGCTTCATCATAAGAACCCGGTGTAACAAAAAAGAATTTCCCCTGTTCATAAAAATCGGTAAGTAAAGTGCAGCGGTCTTTTACCAGTTCAATCATTTTTTCTAACAGTGATTCATCGGAAACATGAATACCGCCTGCCTCCAGCACATCCTTAACTTTTAACTGTAAACCTGCCTGTCCGGTAGGCAGGCTTTTAACTGTTAACTTTTTTATCCATTCATGGTTGAACCATTTTGCTTTTTCAAAATCAAATTTTGCTCCCGCCTTATGAACCCTTTCTATTGAAAAATTTTCAATTAGTTCATCCATGGAAAATATTTCCTGCTCTGTTCCGTCATTCCATCCAAGTACTGCCAGCAGGTTAATAAATGCTTCCGGTAAAAATCCTTTTTCTTTAAATCCTTCTGTAAGTTCATTTGTTTTGGGATCGGTCCAGTTCATGGCAAAAACCGGGAAACCATATTTAGCGCCATCCCGTTTACTTAATTTTCCACTTGGTCCAAGAATGAGCGGAAGATGTGCCCATTGCGGCATTTTATCCAACCCAAAAAGATATTTCCAAAGTAATACATGAACAGGAGCACTGCTAAGCCACTCTTCACCCCGAAAAGCATGGGTTATCTTCATTAAATGATCATCTACCACAACGGCCAGGTGATAAGTGGGCATCCCATCGGCCTTTAATAAAACCTTATCATCCACCAATGATGATTCAAAGCTTACTTCATGATGGATCATATCGGTAAAAGTGATCGTTTCATTTTCGGGCATTTTTATGCGGATCACATGACGGGTCTCATCGGCTAATAGTTTTTTCACTTCCTCTGCTGGCAAGGTGAGTGAATTTTTCATCTGCATCCTTATTTTACCATCATATTGAGGGGATGGGTTTTCCGGAGTTTTCAGCTCGTTCCTCATTTTTTCCAGCTCATCGGGCGTATCAAATGCATAATAGGCAAATCCCTCATTTACAAGCTGTTCGGCATATTTTCGGTACATGGGTTTTCTTTCACTCTGGCGATAAGGGCCATATTCACCTTCCCGAATGGGGCTTTCATCGGGTTCCATGCCACACCATTTAAGGCAGTCAAAAATATACTGCTCAGCGCCTTCCACATAGCGTGTTTTGTCGGTATCTTCAATGCGAAGGATAAAATCACCCCCGTGTTTACGGGCAAATAGGTAGTTATATAAAACTGTGCGAACGCCTCCAAGGTGCAATCCGCCGGTGGGGCTGGGGGCAAATCGCACCCTTACTTTATTATTCATGGGGCAAAGTTAAGGATCAGTTAACAAGTTGGTGAAGCATATCAGTTTAATAATAATACCTTTAAAAATACGTTTGAGTAAGGTTTAACATAGATTTTAAAAAAAATGTACCCCTGATTAAACTTTTAACTCTTTCTTGCATCTATGTATAAAATAAACAAAAAATAAAGAAATTATGAAAAAGACACTCCGGTTCCTCATGGTTGCTGTAATAGCTATTTCAGTAACGTTTACAAGTTGTAAAAAAGCTGATAAAGAGACAGATAATACTTCTGAATTCTCTACCCATTCCGATGATCAGTCGCGTTTTTCCAATGAAATTGATGCCACTGCAAATGATGAGAATGCAGCCATTGAAAGTTATACTGCATTTACGGGAAGGCCAACAAACGTATTGGCACCTCCTTGCGATGCAACTGTACACCTTGATTCTACTGCCACACTCAGGAGGATAACCATTACTTACAATGGTGCAGTTTGTTTAGGCGCTCACCGTACCCGTTTAGGGGAGGTTGTACTTACCATGCCATTAGGCCAGCATTGGAGAGATGTAGGTGCTGTGTTGACTACAAACATAAATAATCTTAAGATCACCAGGTTGAGTGATAACAAGAGCATAACTATTAACGGTACTCATATTGTTACAAATGTTACTGGTGGACGCCTGTTTGATCTGACTTTACCAGGAGCAACCCCGATCGTACATGAAATTACGAGCCCGGGTATGGCTGTTACTTTTGATAATGGCTCACAAAGAACATGGCAGGTTGCTAAAAGAAGGACTTTTTCAGGCAACCCGAACCAAAGCCTTATGGTGATCTCAACTGTAGGATTTCATTCAGATAACGGAATAACCGGTATATCTGAGTGGGGAACCAACCGTTTCGGAAATCCTTTTGTTACTTCTATAACTGCTCCAATGGTAATTCGCCAGGATTGTGGTTTTAGGTTGGTAAGTGGCCAGGTTACACACCAAAGGTTATTAGCTACTGTGGTTGCAACATTTGGTTTGGATGCCACAGGTACTCCTACCTCATGCCCTGTTGGGGTTTATTATTTTAAATTGGTTTGGACAGGCGCCAATGGTATCGTAAGAACTGTTATTTTACCGTATTGATTTAGATCATAATTTTATAGAAAGAGGCTGTCTTATTAAAGACAGCCTCTTTTGCTTTAATAATATTCATTTTATAAATTAAATTGCCCAATGTTTTACTTTGTAAAAACGCCGGGCTGGCTCAGGAAATTATATACGCAATGTATTTGGTCCATGCCTTCGGATGAAAAAATAATCTACATCAGTTTTGATGACGGGCCTCATCCTTTCATCACTCCTTTTGTATTGGATGAATTAAAAAAGTACAATGCCAAAGCCAGTTTTTTTTGTATCGGTAAAAATGTATTGGCTTATCCGGATGTTTACAAAAGAATTATTGACGAGGGCCATGCAACGGGCAATCATAGCTTCAATCACCTCAATGGCTGGAAAACGAATGACAGCACATACTTAAATGATGTTGCTGAGGCAAAAAAAACTATTAACAGCAATTTGTACAGGCCGCCTTATGGCAGGATAAAAAGATCCCAGCTCCGGCAATTGGGATCAAAGCGGTTTAACTTCAAAACAATTATGTGGACTGTGTTGAGCGGCGATTTTGATGAGAAGCTACCTGCTGAAAAATGCCTTGAAAATGTTTTGTCAAAAACCCGAGCCGGTTCTATAGTTGTATTTCATGACAGTGAAAAAGCAAATATCCGTATGCGTTATGCACTAACAGGTTCTTTAAAATATTTTAGCGGGAAAGGTTATCGTTTTGAGAAGATCAGTTTGTGAAAGGCCTTAAAAAAATGTGGGCCTGGGTAGAAACCCTGGCCCGTTTTTAATCCGTACCCTATGAAAACTGTTGCCAAATTACAGTTATCTTTCAATAAACACAAGTTTTATTTTACTATTTATAAAAATAAAAATGAGGCTTGTAGTATATAATTTACAAATGAGGTAAATGTGAAATATATTTACGCCTTAATTTTTTTCTAAATGCTGATTGATTCCCACTGCCATCTTTACCTGGAAGAATTTAATAATGATCTTGATGATGTAATGAAACGTGCGCTGGAAGCAGGTGTTCAGCGTTTTTATCTTCCTGCTGTAGACAGTGCAACTACGGATGCTATGCTGAAACTTGAAACAAAGTTCCCGGGTAAATGTATCCCGATGATGGGATTGCATCCTTGTTCCGTAAAAGAAAATTACGAACAGGAAATAAGCCTCGTTACAGGTTGGTTAGCAAAAAGAAGCTTTGCTGCAATAGGAGAGATAGGGCTGGACTTTTATTGGGATAAAACTTTTATCAAAGAACAGTATGAAGCCTTTAACCGCCAAATTGAACTGGCAATCGGGTATGATCTTCCCATTGTAATTCATACAAGAGAAGCTATGACAGATACCATTGAGGTGGTTAATCATTATAAAGGAAAGGCCAGGGGGATCTTTCATTGCTTTGGCGGAAGTCTGGAAGAAGCAAACCGCATCATTGACCTGGGCTTTTATATGGGTATTGGAGGTGTTGTTACTTACAAAAAAA
Organism: Ferruginibacter sp.; assembly: GCA_031385805.1. Classification (GTDB taxonomy): domain Bacteria; phylum Bacteroidota; class Bacteroidia; order Chitinophagales; family Chitinophagaceae; genus Ferruginibacter. The sequence continues at coordinate 3,709 of JANNBU010000024.1, read as the reverse complement.
GCGGCCTTGCCGATGTGATAAAGCATATTGACCTGCAACATATTGTTCTTGAGACCGATGCGCCCTACCTAACAGCAGTACCTTTTCGTGGTAAAAGAAATGAAAGCAGTTACCTGAAATACATTGTCGAAAAAATTGCTGAAGTGAAAGATATGAGTGTAGAAGAAGTTGCAACCGTAACAACAGCCAATGCTTTGAAAATATTTGACGGAGCATAACTTTTCCAAAGTTCTAAACTTTGGAAAAGTTTAATTCCGCTAATTTTGCCCGGTATAACAATCTTTTTCGTCTTAGCAAGGGTTGCCAACCTTTATTAAGGTTGGTAACCCTTGTGACAAACACAAATCTTAATGACCGGATCCATGATATGCAGGGAGCAGTTTGAACAGCTTCATATCTGTGTCATTATTCCAACCTATAATAATGAAAATTCCCTGGCTGCTGTTATTACAGACGTGGCCGGATATACCAATCATATTATTGTTGTAAATGACGGTTCAACAGATAATACAAAAACCATCATTGAATCCTTTTCTTTTGTACAATTGATCAGTTATGATAAGAATGTTGGAAAAGGCTGGGCGCTTCAACAGGCATTTGCTTATGCAATTGCGAAAGGCTATCAATATGCCATAACCATCGATTCCGACGGGCAACATTTTGCAAAAGACCTTCCTGCATTTGTTGATAAAATATTGATTGAAAAGAATGCCATTATCATTGGCGCCCGTAATATGGACCAGGCTTCTGTTCCGGGTGGAAGCAGTTTTGGTAACCGCTTCTCTAATTTTTGGTTCAGGGTTGAAACAGGTATGAAACTGCCCGATACACAATCAGGCTACAGGTTATATCCATTAGAGCCAATAAAAAAAATGCGCTTTTTTACCCGCAAATATGAATTTGAAATAGAAGTGCTGGTAAGGGCTGCATGGAAAGGAGTAAAGATATTATCGGTGCCGGTCACCGTTTATTATGCACCGAAAGCAGAACGGGTTTCTCATTTCCGGCCATATAAGGATTTTTTCAGGATCGGCGTTTTGAATACCATCCTGGTGCTTATCACATTTCTCTATATCAAGCCACGTGATCTTTTACGCAGCATATTCATTAAAAAAAATTTTAGACAGCGACTCTCTGAGCAACTTTATAATCCTGAACATTCAGCACAACTGAAAGCGATTTCCATTGCTTTTGGTGTATTCATGGGCATTATACCAATCTGGGGGTTTCAGCTTGTTACGGCAATTTTCCTGGCAATATTATTTAAGCTGAACAAAGCGTTGGTAATTATTGCAGCCAATATCAGCATACCTCCGATGATACCTGTTATTATTTTTGCAAGCTATAAAGCAGGTGCTTTCTGGATGGGAAACAATGCCATGCAAATAGACTTTAGCCGGTCTATTTCATTGGATTCGGTTAAAAAGAATTTACAGCAATATATTTATGGTAGTATTACCCTGGCAATACTGGCGGGCGTTTCTTTCGGGTTATTGACTTTTATATTACTGAAGTTGTTTACAAAAAAGCCGGTTCCAGCCAGATAAGTAAAATATTACATGGAAAAAATATTAATTGGCATATATAATTTTTTTGAAAAACGCCGGCTACTGTTCTTTACTGTATTTGCTATAAGTTTTTTATTGACTGGTTATTTTGCCATGCAGGTAAAGTTTGAAGAAGACATTTCAAGGATATTACCAAAGGATAAAAAAATTGAAAAACTTAACCAGGTTTTTCAAAATTCCAAATTCATGGATAAGTTGGTGGTTACGGTATCTTTAAAAGATACTTCCGCAGCAGAACCGGATAGCCTTGTTGCCTACGCCGGCGCTTTCGTTGAAAAATTACAGTCAACACTCAGCCCATACATCCGCAAAATTAATGATAAGGTAGATGATGGTCTTGCCATGTATCTATACAATACCGTTAGCGATCATTTACCTATTTACCTGGATGAGAAAGATTACCGGTCCATTGATACACTTATTACTCCTGCTAAACTGAAGGAGACATTAGAACAGGATTTCAGAACGCTCACTTCTCCCGCAGGTATTGCATTAAAAAATATGATCAGCAATGATCCGGTTGGTATCAGTTTCCTCGGCTTAAAAAAATTACAGCAATTACAATACGATGAGAATTTTGAATTGTATGAGAACTATGTTGTAACAAAAGACCAGAAACACTTACTCATATTTATTACACCTGCTTTTCCTCCCAATAATACCGGTAAGAATGCTTTGATGCTGGAAGGACTGGATAGTATTATCAACGATCTCGGCGAAACAGCTCATAAAACTGTTACCGCTTCCTATTTTGGTGCCACAGCTGTTTCGGTGGGTAATGCATTGCAATTAAGAAAAGATTCATTGCTCACGCAGGGAATAACCGTTCTTTTTATCATTATTTTTCTGGGTATTTACTTCCGTAAAAAAAGGGCGCCCTTTATCATTCTTATACCTGTTGTGTTCGGGGCTTTGTTTTCATTGGCAGCAATATATTTTATTAAGGGTAGCATTTCTGTTATTGCATTGGGTACGGGTTCTGTTGTATTAGGGATTGCTGTTAATTATTCGCTGCATGTTTTTAATCATTACCGGCACACAAAAAATATCCGGCAGTTACTTAAAGATCTTGCCATTCCAATGACGGTGGGGAGTTTTACTACCATTGGTGGTTTTTTATGCCTGGAATTTGTGGAATCGGAAATGTTGAAAGACCTCGGGTTATTTGCTGCATTCAGTTTAATTGGAGCATCGCTTAGTTCATTGATATTTTTACCGCATTTTATCGCATCTAAAAAAGAACAGGCAACACACAGCATAAGAACACTTTCCTTTATTGATAAGATGGCTGCCTACAGCCCCGAGTATAATAAATACCTTGTTATCATCATTCTCGTACTCACAATTGTTTTCGGCTATTGGGCAACGGAAGTTGGTTTTGAATCCGATCTGAATAAGATGAATTTTATGTCGGCCCGGTTAAAGCAATCGGAGAAAGACCTCAATACGATCAATCAGTATGCACTTCAGTCTGTTTATTTAGTTACCGAAGGGAAAACACTGAATGAAGCGCTCATCAACAATGAAAAATTAGTTACAGACATACAGGTGCTTGAAGCGAAAAATATCGTAAAAAAATATTCAGGCGTATCATCACTGGTCATTTCCGATTCTTTGCAAAAAGCAAGGATCAGTAAGTGGGAAGCATATTGGACACCTGAAAAAAAATCATCCCTGCTTGCAACTTTGTATAAAGAAGGTGCTCCATTAAAATTCAGCGCAACTGCTTTTGATAAATTCAAATTATTGCTGGATAGGGATTTTCAATTGGCAGATGCACAGGCCATGGCCGATGTACGTAAGAATTTCTTAGATGATTATATAACTGAAAAACCCGGCAAAACCACTGTTGTAACACTCGTAAAAGTTTCACCCGAACACAAAAAGGCTGTTTACAAAGCATTTGAAAATGATCAAAACATAACGGTACTGGATAAACAATACCTGACTAGTAAGTTTGTAGAGATCATCAACAAGGATTTTACAAGCATTGCTTTGATGACATCTTTATTAGTATTTTTTGTTTTGCTGATTATGTACGGCCGTATCGAATTAACGCTTGTTTCTTTTATTCCCATGTTCATAACCTGGATCTGGATATTAGGCATCATGGGCCTGGTGGGTATCCAATTCAATATCAT
>JANNBU010000008.1:0-10132 GCA_031385805.1 Ferruginibacter sp. | reverse complement strand
AATGCCTGCAGCTGGCAGTGGGTTGCCGGAGCCAACAGTAATAAAAAATATTATACCAACCAGGAAAACATCAATAAGTATACTTACACCAATCAGGCGAATACTTATTTGGATAAGTCTTATGAAGTAATTGAAAGTATGGAAACACCAGTTGAATTAATGGATACGGAGAAATACAATCTTACACTTGAACTGCCACCAACAACAGCCATTCAATTTAATCCTGAGCTGCCCACGTTTATCTATAATTATCATAACCTCGATCCATTGTGGCATTATGGCAAATCGGGCAACAGAATTTTATTGATAGAGCCTGATTTTTTTTCAAAATACCCTGTAAGCAAGCACTGTATAAATTTTATGTTGGCCTTGAGTAAAAACATTCCTGGCATTCAGGTTTACACAGGTTCGTTTGCATCTTTTGTTATTGATTATAGCGCTAAAAATATTTTTTACAAAGAGCATCCGCTCAATGTGGGTTATGTCGGAACCGAAGAAGAAAGGGATTGGATTGTAAAAGATGTAACCGGATATTACCCTTCCTTTTTTTCGTATTGGAAAAAAATAGAAAACAATTATGTAAGTAATTTTTAGTTTGAAAAATATAAAGAAAGAATTTTTATCACAGAAAATCTGCATAGTATGCGAACGTCCATTTTCATGGCGTAAGAAATGGAAAAAGGTTTGGGAAGAGGTAAAATATTGTAGTGATAAATGTAAAATGAACAAGCATAAAAAATGAGAAGAACTGGAGTCATTTTCCCACATCAATTATTTGAGCAAAATATACTTGCATCAACATGCGACACTATTTATCTGGTTGAGGAGTGGCTCTTTTTCAAACAATACAATTTTCACAAACGAAAAATTTCTTTTCACAGAGCAAGTATGAAATTTTATGAAAGTAACCTTCAATCAAAACATTTCTGCTCTGCCGCTGGTACTTATAAAAATCAGTTTGAAACATTCTTCTTTTATTTGAAAAGTAAGCGGCAATTTCATCGGAAGAATTAAGGAATAAAGGAGTAGGATGTTTTAAACTGATTTTTATAAGTACCAGCGGCAGAGCAGAAATGTTTTGATTGAAAAAAAACAAAATCCAATTGGAGGAAAATGGTCTTTCGATGATGAGAATAGGTTAAAATATCCCAAGGAAAAAATTCCTCCTAAAGTTGATTTTTTAAAACCCAATCATTTTTACACAGAAGCTATTGCCTACACAAACAGGTATTTTTCTAATAACTACGGTACGCTGAATACTGATTTTATTTATCCAATAACTTTTACCGAAAGCAAAAAATGGCTGCAAACTTTTTTCAAATCAAGATTTTTAGAATTTGGAGCTTATGAAGATGCCATCGTAGCAGATGAAAGTATTCTGCATCACAGCGTTTTAACACCGATGTTAAATGCCGGCCTGGTAACACCTCAATTTATTATTAATGAAGTTTTGCAATATGCAAGCAATCACGAAATTCCATTAAATTCTTTAGAAGGTTTTATTCGGCAAATTATCGGTTGGAGAGAATTTATAAGAGCAGTATATGAATTGAAAGGCAAAGAAGAACGGACAAAAAATTATTGGGGTTTTACCCGAAAAATACCTGACTCTTTTTGGAATGGAACCACCGGAATAGAGCCGATAGACTTAACCATTAAAAAAGTTTTAAAAACAGGCTATTGTCATCACATTGAGCGGTTAATGGTATTGGGTAACTTTATGTTATTGTGTGAATTTGACCCCGATGAAGTTTACCGTTGGTTTATGGAACTCTTTATAGATTCATATGATTGGGTGATGGTACCTAATGTTTACGGCATGAGCCAGTTTGCAGATGGAGGATTGATGGCAACCAAACCTTACATCAGTGGTAGTAATTATTTAATGAAAATGAGTAATTATAAAAAAGGAGAATGGCAAAATGTATGGGACGGATTATTCTGGAGATTTATGCATACCCATAGGGATTTCTTTATGCAAAACCCCAGATTAGGAATGTTGGTAAGGAGTTTTGACAAAATGCCTGACATAAAACAGAAGGCGCATTTAAATAATGCAAAACAATTTCTTAATTCACTTTAAGATACCAAAAACTATATGGGTTTATAAAACTATAAGTGATTAGAGGCGAGGAAGGGAAGAAGAAAGAATGATTTTAAACAAATTTTATAAACTGAATTTATATTATTTACCTCAAGGGCGAAATATTATTAAAGTGTCAAAGGATGAATTCAAATTACTTAAAACCAATAATACCTTCCCCTAAAAATTAAAAAAACCTTGACAATCAATACTATCAAGGCTTTAGTTTTGTACATCGTGCCCAGAACAGGATTCGAACCTGCACATCCTTTCGAACGCTGCCACCTGAAGGCAGTGCGTCTACCAATTTCGCCATCTGGGCGGGGAGTATCGTTTAAAGGTTTAAAATCGTTTAAGGGTTTAAAAGTTGTTTGTGTAAAATGAAGTTTTTAATTTATCCGAACTTTAAGGATTTCTAATTTATTAAACCATTAAACCATTAAACCATTAAACCATTAAACCATTAAACCATTAAACCATTAAACCATTAAACCATTAAACCATTAAACGTCTAAACCGACCGCAAATGTAAAGTCAAAATTGATTTTAAAAAAACTAAATATCCCGGTTACGCCAGCCGGTGAGCAAAACACCTGCTATAACCAGCACCGTTCCTATAACCTGGGCAACAATTAATCTTTCTCCCAATATAAAATGCGCCTGCAATATCGTAGAAACAGGCCCAATACTGGATATGATGGCCACATTGTTTGAACCGATCTTTTTTAATCCATTGGATATAAAAAATGTGGGAATAACAGTAGCAATGATGGCAAGCAATAACCCGTATCCAAGAACCGGGCTACTGAAATGCTGAATTGTATTACCGGCAACAAAATAATGGGTCAATACGCCAACTGATGCTGCAGTCATGGTATAGGCTGTAAATTTGGTTGCGCCAACCATGGGTATCAGCCTGCCGCTTCCAACTAAATAAATTGCGAAAGTAACAGCACAAAGAAAAATAAAAAATGTGCCCATGTAAAAATCTGGATTGGATGCATCCAGTTTCAATTCTCCAAAATAAGCAATACCGATCCCCAGGTATGTAAGCAACAATGCCAGTTTTTGTACCCGGTTTATTTTCTGTTTAAAAATGGCAGCATTCAATAAAATGGCAAAAGTGGGATATAGGAAAAGAATCAACCGCTCAAGCCCCGCAGAAATATACTGAAGCCCGATAAAATCAAAGAGGCTGCTGAGATAATAGCCGATGAATCCAAGAAAAATAATTTTTGTCCATTGCCTCGTTGTGAATTTTACATTACCTGCCTTGTTGCTGTAAATTATTGCAATGCCGATATAAAAGGGAACTGAGAAAAACATTCTCAATGCCAGTAAACTCACTGCATCAACATCCGTATTGGCAAAAGCTAATTTTACAAAGATTGCTTTTGTACTGAATAAGATTGCACCAATAAAAGTGATGAGGAAACCGGTGAGATAATTTTTTTTGGCGCTTTCAGTCATGTATGTGATTTATGGCCTCACCCCCCAGCCCCCTCTCCTTCAGAGAGGGTGAGTGAGATCCGTTTCAGCTATACGTTTCGGGATAATATATAATTTACGAACAACACTTGCTTCTTCCCATTTCCCACTAGCTTCTACCCAACTACACCGCCACATTAAAATCCCTCAACGCATCATTCAAACTCGTCTTAAGATCTGTACTTGGTTTTCTTTTACCAATGATCAATGCACAACCAACACCATATTCACCTGCAGGGAACTTTTTTGTATAGCTACCGGGGATCACTACACTTCTTTCGGGAACGATGCCTTTTGTTTCTATCGGTTCAACCCCACTTACATCAATGATCTTGGTAGATTGCGTAAGCACAACATTCGCACCCAGTACCGCTTCTTTCTGAACCCTCACTCCTTCTACCACGATGCAACGGCTGCCAATAAAACAACCGTCTTCAATGATCACCGGGCTCGCTTGTAAAGGTTCCAGAACGCCACCGATACCAACACCACCGCTGAGGTGTACATGCTTTCCGATCTGAGCACAACTGCCTACGGTTGCCCAGGTATCTACCATAGTGCCCTCATCGACATAAGCGCCAATATTTACATAAGACGGCATGAGTACAACATTCTTTGCAAGATAAGCGCCATAACGGGCTACTGCATGCGGTACGGCCCTTACCCCAAGGTCTTTGTAATTGCTTTTTAATTTCATCTTATCATAAAATTCAAAAGGAGGCAATGTATAGGTTTCCATTTGCTGAATACCAAAATACAGGAGGATGGCCTGTTTTACCCACTCATTTACCTGCCAGTTCCCGCCGGAAGGCTGAGCAGTACGCAAACGGCCTTTATCAACTTCCTCTATTACGGCCCTTACGGCATTACTGTATTTCTCATCTTTTAATAAATCCCTGTTTGCCCAGGCTTCGAGTATTTGGGTTTGTAAGTCCATCTCTTTTTTTTTGCAAATTTAGTATGATTAGAGCATAACCCCGACAGCGGTTAACAACCCTGTCGGCGGTTAAATCGGTATCCTAATTAACCGCCACCGGGCGTGCCTGCCAGTAGGCAGAGTCTATGACCGCCGACAGGGTTTAATTGATAACTTTGCGCATCTCATGAAAAAGATACTCATCATACAAACAGCTTTTATAGGAGATGTGGTACTGGCAACTGCATTGATCGAAAAACTGCATGGGTATTACCCGGATGGATCAATAGATTTTTTGGTAAGAAAAGGAAATGAAAGCCTGCTCAATAACAATCCTTACCTCCATGAAGTGCTTGTATGGAATAAAAAAGAAGCCAAGATCAAAAATCTTTTTGGGATGTTGAAAAAGATCAGGGCAAAGAAATATGATGTTGTAATAAATGTACAGCGCTTTTTTGCAACCGGTCTGCTCACTGCATTTTCGGGGGCAAAGCAAACCATTGGTTTTGACAAAAATCCGCTGAGCTTTTTATTCAGTAAAAAAATAAAACATGTTTTCAACCTGCAACAACCGAAACATGAAGTTGAAAGGAATAATGAATTGATAAAGGATATTACCGACGATCGTGCAGCCAGGCCAGTTATGTATCCATCTGCTGATGATGAAAAATTCATTAAACAATTTATGGGTAAGCCATTTGTAACCATGACGCCATCAAGCGTTTGGTTCACCAAAAAATACCCACAGGAAAAATGGATCGAACTGATGGATAAATTTGATCCGGCTTATCAAATATATTTGCTGGGTGGAAAAGATAACTATGATGAATGTGCATTTATAGCAAACAGTTCAACAAATAAAAATACAATTGTACTTGCAGGCAAACTTAGTTTTTTACGATCTGCCGCATTGATGAAACAGGCAAACATGAATTATGTGAATGACAGTGCACCGCTACATTTTACATCGGCTGTAAATGCGCCTGTAACAGCAATATTTTGTTCTACCATACCGGCATTTGGTTATACGCCTTTGTCTGACAGGTCATTCATTATAGAAACGAAAGAACAGTTAAACTGCCGTTCCTGCGGACTTCATGGAAAAAAAACATGTCCGCTCGGCCATTTTAAATGTGGTTATGGAATTGAAACAACTACTGTACTTGAAACGATTAATTTATAAAAATGCTTATTCAAAATGATATTGAAGCCTGTTTGCCTGTTTTAAATAATGGCGGGTTGATCTTATATCCTACCGATACGGTGTGGGGTATTGGCTGCGATCCCACCAATGAAAAAGCCGTTGCAAAGATCTATGCATTAAAGAACAGGAACGAAGCCAAAAGCATGATCATCTTATTGGCTGATGAAATGGAAATCTTAAAATATACCGATCAGCCACATCTTGCCGTATTTGATTATATAAAAGGAACTAACAAACCGGTTACCGTTATCTACAGCAATGCAAAAAATTTGGCGACTAATTTAATGAATGCCGACGGAAGCATTGGAATAAGAATTGTAAAAGATGATTTTTGTAAAAGGCTGATCACAGCATTTAGGAAACCATTGGTATCAACTTCATCAAATGTTTCAGGTTACCCGGCACCGGAAGTTTTTAATGATATTGATATCAAAATAAAAAACGGTGTTGACTACATTGTCCAACACCGTCAGGATGAGTTAGAACCATCAACACCAAGTACCGTAATAAGACTCAATGATGATGGTTCTTATAATATTATCAGGCCCTGATCTTAAAATGTGAACCCAAGTCCTAAATGTATCGTCTGGGTTCTCCATTTATCCTTGTCATCTATTTCATTCAGGTTATTCAACCCAATTGCATAGCGCCCATATAACCGAACCTTGTTAATATTCAATTGAATGCCTGCAAGTATGCTGAAATCGCCTTTATTAAAAGCATCTTTTCCATTCTGCAGAACACTTTTACTATTATCTATAAGAATACCATACTGCGGCCCGGCCTGTAATGCAACAAACTTGCCGGGCTTATAACTTAAGAGGATGGGTATGTTTACATACTTTAACTGCACTTTAGATATCTGGTTAAAATTATGAATGGCGCTGAAATTGCCGACGGTATCAATATTTACCTGGCTAAAATATACTTCAGGTTGTATGCCAAATTTTGAGCCCAGTTTAATTTCGGTAAAAACTCCGAGGTGATATCCGTAAGAGAACTGTTTATCAAATGATTTACCGGTTAATTTCTTGATATCAGTTCCTCCCTTGATACCGAATTTGAATCGCTGCGAATATGCTGTACCGACAGTCATTGTCATGATGATGATAAAAGGAATGATGATCTTTTTCATGTTTAGAGTTTTATTTCACAAAGAAAACTCAAGTTCTATACCAAATGAAATATGAAGGAGTAAATAATTGTTAAAGGCAAACCAATTTTAAAATGTATAGCTCACTGCAAAGGAGCAAATGAATGTAAATTTTTTGTCAGTTGTTTCTGGAAGGTAATAATCCAGGTAAACCTGTGGTTCAAATCCGAATTTTCCGATGATATAATTTATGTCAAGACTGCATGCAGCAGACTGCAACTCGAAGGATGTATTTTCCTGCAGTTTTCCCAGTCTTTTTCTGCGCTCAAGAAGCCTTTTAAAGAAGGCCGAATAAGGGTTGTAATGTTTTTCAGTATAACTGTTTGATCCCGCATTTACAATGAGTTTGGGTGCGATTGATATTCCGTCTTTCTTCTTTAAAACGCCAACCCATTCAAAATTGTGTTGTATATATGCACTGACGGAAAAAGATCGGATGGTAGATTTGATGGTATCGGTAAAGATCCGTTGTGTTCCAAATAAAACAGTGTCGATCCTTTTATATTCTGTATTCCTTCCACCCGATAAACCCAAAGATATCCCCGGTTTTAACCATGGTTTCTTCAGGTATATTGTACCAAACAGGTCATTTTGAATAGGCGTTGCAGCATCCTCATATCCTTGCCGTTTAAAATAACGGGTATAGCTAACAGTTGCTGCAATTTTTTTGCTCTTCATAATCGTATACGACGGCGTTAAACTGAATTGATAAAAATCCGACTTCCCATCAAAAGTGGTTAAAAATGCAGCAGCAGATACAGCAAAGCCGCTTTTATGATAATAGGCAACACCAGGAGTAAATACCAGTTTATTTTCTAATTGTGAAGCTTCAAGCCGTTTATTTTTTACGCTGAAATAACTGTTACCCAAAGTGGCAGTTACCTGGAAATAGCTTTTGGGTTTTAATGCCTTTTTAACCATATTAAAAAATTCATCATTTTCCAAGAGAGAATCAAGTGATGCCTGTTCAGCTGCCGTCAATGGCTTATCCTGCGCATGCACACAATGAGTTAAAACTAAAAGAAGTATTGAAACAAGGCCTTTCAGCATCAGCAATTTAGTTGAGTAACAAGTTGGATGATCAAAATCAAAATTAGTTTAATTAGCCATATCAAATTCTTTTGAAAAGGCAATTTTATCCTGCAGGAAGCCGATACTTTCAATTAAAATCTGTTTTAATACCGATTGGATATTTGTAATTGTCCAATTACATTGGACAAAACAGCTATCACACCGGCATAATACCATAATCATTTGAAACAAAATGAAAATCTAATTGGTATAAAAAATAAAAGCCGTACATTTGCGCCGATTATCAGAAACATGGGATTTACATGACATGTTCAGTTGCTGTTGATAGCAGGTTCTAAATTTTCTTTTACCAATAAGATAATTTCTCTCCCCAACGGCCCGAAGCATTACATGTGACCATCAAAAACAATTTTTTGACCACATGTATATTGCATGCCGCAATCCATGGTCTTTATTTAAAAAAAACATAATGAGTGCATTTAAAGCATTAGGGCTTAACGATCAGCTCGAACAGTCAATTACAGACCTGGGGTTTACTGAACCCACTCCTATCCAGGAACAGGCAATACCCATATTACTTTCAGGTACCACAGATTTTGTGGGCCTTGCTCAGACAGGTACCGGCAAAACAGCCGCATTTGGTTTGCCTTTGATACAGTTAATAAACGCAGCAGATAAATTTCCGCAGGCGTTGATCGTATGTCCAACCAGGGAACTTTGTTTACAGATCACCAGCGACCTGCAGGATTTTAAAAAACATTCAAGGGGCATAAATGTAGAAGCTGTATATGGTGGTGCTTCCATTACCATGCAGATCAGGAATCTCAGGCAAGGTGTACAGATCGTTGTTGCTACACCCGGCAGGTTGATAGACCTGATAGAACGCAAAGCCATTGATCTGCAAAAAGTAAAATACGTGGTTTTAGATGAAGCAGATGAAATGCTGAACATGGGTTTCAGGGATGATATTGATTTCGTTTTAAAAAATACCATCAACAGGGAAAGCATCTGGTTATTCAGTGCTACCATGCCGCCGGAAGTAAGAGCGATTGCCAAAAACTTCATGGAAAATCCAAAAGAGATCACCGTAGGTAAAAAGAACAGTGGTAATGTTAATATCGACCACCAGTTTTTTGTTTCGCCCGCCCATTCCCGTTATGAAACACTTAAACGCTTAATTGATTTTAACCCCGGCATGTACGGTATTATTTTTACCCGTACAAAAGCCGATGCACAGGATATAGGCGAAAGATTGTCAAAAGCAGGTTATGAGATCGAAGCATTGCATGGCGATCTTACCCAGCAACAAAGAGACAGGGTAATGGGACGTTTCCGTACCAAAGCTTTGCAACTATTGATCGCTACGGACGTAGCTGCACGTGGTATTGATGTCGATGGTATCACCCATGTAATAAATTACGAATTACCGGATGACATAGAAGTATATACCCATAGAAGTGGCCGTACAGGCAGGGCCGGCAAAACCGGTATCTGTTTGTCTATCTGCCATAGCAGGGAAACATTTAAAATAAGGACACTTGAAAAAATGGTCAATGCCCGGTTTCATAAATTAGATATTCCAAGTGGTACAGATGTTTGCAGGAAACAATTTTTTGCTTTCATGGACAAGTTGATAAGTACAGATATTTCTCACGGTGATTATGAAACATATTTACCTGACCTGATGACAAAATTTGAGAACGTCAGCAAAGAAGAAGTATTACAAAGAGTAGCGGCACTTGAATTTGACCACTTTTTAAAATACTATGAAAATGCGGAAGACCTGAATGCAAAAGATGCAGGACGCAACAGGGAAAGATTTGATGGTATTGCAAGAGACGACAGCAGCCGTAAAGACCGTACCAGCTTTAACAGGAGAGACAATGGTTACACAAGGCTTTTTGTAAACCTGGGCACCAAGGATGGTTTTTACAAAGCAAGTTTTCTCCAGTTTATTTTAGATGAAAGCAATCTTAAAAAAGAAGTGCTTGGCAAAATAGATATGCGGGATATGAACAGTTGGGTAGAAGTAGATAAAGCCAATGCAGGTAAAATGATCAGTGCGATTGATGGTAAACGTTATAATAATCGTACCGTACGTATGAATGAAGCAGATGGTGGTTTTAAAAGACCGAGTGATGAAGGTAGCGGCGGCGGAAGAAGTGACAGGGCTGAGGGAAGGAAAAGAACTTATGCTCCGAAAAGATTTTAAATAAAGAGGCTGAGGTTAAGGTTAAGCAGTGTGCGATCTTAACC
>JANNBU010000462.1:0-8352 GCA_031385805.1 Ferruginibacter sp. | reverse complement strand
ACCGTTACAGGCTGATCATTAAAATTAAAAATGGGGATCACTTTATCAGCATTCTTTTCACGGGAAAAAGAGATCACATGATCGGGCTTATCATTAAATATGCGGATCATTTCGGCGCCCCAATGGCCATTCCACAAGGCCTGGTTCCTGTGTTTTAATTCAAATAATTTTTTATAGATGCCGGCAAATGGATGTTCTTTCCATTGGATGGTATCTTTATCAAAAAATCTTAATGATTTGTTTAAGCCTGCTTCCTGGCCACTATATACCAATGGCATGCCATTAACCAAAGCCGTTAGTACCATACATGCAGGCAATCCATCGCCAAAGTTTGAATATTGATTTCCTTCCCATGAATTCTTATCATGGTTTTCAGTAAAGGTCATCCTGTAAGCATCATGAGGAACTGTATTCACATCGTGTGCCATGTATTCAACAAGCCCGCCGATATTTTTTTTGCCTGTGGTTACTTCTTTCATCTTATCCCATAAACTCCAGGAATAGGTCATGTCGAAAGATCTTTTATAGAGATCCCTCGATTCCCATTCTGCCAGCATGAATACCGGTTTTATTTTGTCTAATTCGTTGCGAACATTGTCCCAAAAATCAACAGGTATAAATCCTGCCACATCACAACGATAGCCATCTATATCAGCTTCCTTTACCCAGAATTTAAATGCATCGGTCATGTACTTTCTCATACCCGGCTGATCATAATCAAAATCAATTACGTCATCCCAATCGTACCAGGGAGTTGGTTGAAATTCACCTTCGGCAGTTTTGGTATACCATTCGGGATGTTGCGTGGCAAGCGGGTTATCCCAGGCAGAATGGTTTGCAACCCAATCAAGAATTACATGCATTCCCATTCCATGTATCTTTTTTACCAACGATTTAAAATCATCCATCGTTCCAAATTCAGGATTAACGGCTAAATAATCTTTTACAGAATAATAGCTTCCCATTTTTCCTTTCCGTTTTAGCTCACCAATGGGATGAATGGGCATTAACCAGATGATATCAATACCCATTTCCTTTAATCGTGGTAGCTGTGTTTCAAAAGCTTTGAAATTTCCTTCGTTGGTAAACTGCCGGATATTCACTTCATAGATGGTAGCATTCTTGCTCCATTCAGGATGTTTTAATTCCACATAGTTTTTTGGGATATACCTGCTGCTGTCATTTGTTATTGATGCAGTAGTTTGTTCTTTCTCTGTGTTATTGCATGCAATGAAACTTATCAGTGTGAGAAAGAAAAATATATATTTAATCATTGGACTTAATTTTAATAATTGTCTTTGAATACCTGGCTGGAACGGGTATTATTCCTATTTAAAACAATTTACAATTATTGTCTGAATTTTTTATAAATCCAAAAGGATATGGATCTACTTACCAAAGCTGAATTTCTTTGTTGCTTGTTAGATAGGCTCTGGATTTCGGTAAAACTTATGCTGGTAGTTATTTTTTAAGCAGCGTTAAAGTTTCAGGCTGTCCGCCGCGGTTCATATCAAAAATTAAACTGTCTTTTGTTAACCTGATAATTTTCACCATCATTTCATGTTCACCAACCGGGGTGGTGAACAGCATATCATTTTCTATTTTGTATGTTCCTTTTTCTTTGTTTCCGGAAGATTCAAAACTATATTCTCCTTTATCTTTAAAAGTAAAATGTGCATCCTGTGCATTCAAACCTGATGGTTTCCCGTCTGCAAGCCATTCTACCCCGGACCAGTTCCCAATAATTAATTTATTGCTTTCTGAATTGTTATTGCACGATAACAGGAAAAATAAAAAAGGAATTATTTTGATAAAGGGATTTGGTCGTTTCATTATTGATTATTTAAACTATTGCAAAACTTTCTTTGATCTTACCTGTAAGGTTTGTTTCCATCATCAGTGCAGCGATCCTGATCATATTCTTAAATGCCATAGCGTGTGAAATGCCATGACCGATGATTACAGGTTTGGATACTCCAAGTACAGGAACGCCACCGTATTTTTCAAAATCGAATCGCTCAAAATGTTCATCATGGATATTCCTGCGTTTTGAAATATCGTGAATGCTTTCGGCTAATTTTAAAACAACATTGCCGGTGAAGCCTTCACAGACAAGTACATCGGCTTTATCCAATAAAATATCACGGCCTTCAATATTACCGGTAAAATTTATTTGTTTATTCTCTTTCAAAAGTGGATAAGTTGCCTGCGCAAGAATATTTCCTTTGCCTTCTTCTTCACCAATATTTACGAGGCCAACTCTGGGGTTATCAACTTTTAAAATGTGTTTTGCAAACAAAGAACCGAGTACTGCAAATTGATTCAGGTTCTCAGGTTTACAATCAGCATTTAAGCCAACATCAACCAGCAAACCAAGCGTTCCGTTCTCACGTGGCATATAAGCGCCGATCGTTGGACGTAATACACCTTCAATTGCTTTGATACTGAATAACGCCCCAACCATCATAGCGCCGGTATTACCTGCACTGATGAATGCATCTGTTTTTCCGGTGGCTAATAAATGGAAACCAACGGCAATGGATGACTGTTGTTTTTCTTTCAATGCTTTGGTAGGATGCTCATGCATTTCTATTACCTGCGGGGAATGAACAATGCTGTAATTAGTTTGCGGGATCTTGTGGCCGGGAGATAAATGTGCTTTTATTTTTTCTTCATCACCGATTAAAACCAAATGGATATCATCCTTTTTATCTGCAAAAAAAGCTTCTACGCCTTTGATTGCTTCAAGGGGGGCATAATCGCCACCCATCATATCCAGTCCGATCCTGATCATAGATGAAAATTTTAAAATTAAAAATTCCAAAACCAAGCTTGAAGTTACTCAATCTTTGATTTTGGAATCAAATTCTTTACTACGAAAAAATATTATGCTTTAAGTGGAGCTTTTTCAGCTACAACTTTTCCTTTGTAATATAATTTCCCTTCGCTAACATGTGCACGGTGACGTACATGTATTTCACCTGTTGTAGAATCGGTGCTTAAAGTAGCTTCAACAGCTTTATAATGCGTTCTTCTTTTTGCACTGCGTTGTTGCGAATGACGCCTTTTTGGATTTGGCATGACTTTTTTATTTTAAATTTTAATATTAATTCTTTATCTAAACTTCTAAACCCTAAACTCCTAAACTTTTCTTCAGTTTTCTTTGAACTTATCTAATCCTTTCCACAAAGCAGTTGCATTGTTATCAATATGCTTTGCCTCCATTTCCTTTAATTTTTCCAGCACTTCATTGTTGCATTGCGGGCCACCCATTTCTTTTTCGCTACACATGCGCTGCATTGGTACACTCAGCATTACAAATTCATAGATCCAGTTGCTGATGTCTAAGTGGCTTTCCGTCCTGGATAAATAAAATACATCAGGGTCTTCTTCCTGCTGGTTCATCTCATCGGGATTGTCAACCAGCTTTACCAGCATCTTAAACTCATCCCAGAGATCCATTTTTAATGGGTTGCCACAACGGTCGCAGGTAACTTCTGCTTTACCACCAACTTCAAACTTTAACAGCATGAAACCGGTATTTTTTTCCAACGACAGCTTTACATTTGCTATGGCATTGGAAAAATCCTGGGCACCTTTTTCTACAAAGAACTTATCATCTAAATCGTAACTGAACTGGTGAACTCCGGGCTTTAACCCCACAAAAGCAATCTCAAATGCCCGTCTGTTAGCCATTGCGTTCAGTTTAAAGGACGGCAAAGGTAGGAGAAAATTATGAATTATGAGCTAAGAATTCAGCCTTTTGTATATAAATGCCCGATAATTACCGGCATTGAGTAATTTTAAACTGTATGAAGCTACAAAAGAAAGCGGGGATCGCTGCCATCTTGTTAGTATTTTCCATGATCATTCACCTGTATAGTAGCAGCAAAACCAGGGTTGAAACCGGCTACAGTATTCAGTTCTTCCCTCAATTCTCCCGGTTTTTAAGAACTATTTTTGGAAAACTTCCCTTTAGTTTTGGAGATATATTGTATGGATTATTGGTTTGCTGGTTAATTTGGAAAGCCGCCCGGTTTCTCAGGCTGGCTTTTAAAAAACAGCCCGGGATCTCCAAAAAAACCTTATATATCAATGCCTTTTTTGATCTTTTCATTTTTTGCAGTTGTATTTATATTGTTTTTAATCTTTTCTGGGGTATTAATTATAACAGGAAGGGAATTGCCTGGCAACTTGACCTGAAAATGGAAAAATACAGTACCGAAGACCTGAAACAGATCAATGCTGTGTTGGTTGAAAAAGTAAACGCTTCTAAAAAAGATCTTGTTGATAGTAAAACCAGTTATCCTTCAAACAAGGGATTATTTACAATGGTTGATAATGCTTACAAACAGGTTGCTGTTAAGTATCCTTTTTTAAAATATCAGCCAACATCCATTAAATCATCTATGTGGGGATGGTTGGGAAATTATACCGGCTTTACAGGATATTATAATCCATTTACGGCCGAAGCACAATTAAATACAACGGGTCCAAAATTTTTGCACCCGTTCATATCATGTCATGAAGTTGCTCATCAACTTGGTTATGCAAAAGAAATGGAAGCTAATTTTGTGGGATACCTGGCAGCAAGTAACTCCGGTAATACATTGTTTCAGTATTCTGTTTACCTGGATCTTTTTGTTTATGCTTACCGTAATCTTTATACCACAGATTCTATTGCAGCAAAAGTTTACAGGAAGCAATTAAGCGAACCTGTTATAAAGGATCTGAAAGAATGGAGTGACTTTAACAGGAACCACAGGAGTATTGCTGAGCCGGTTGTGAGAATAATATATGGATTTTATCTTCGGGGTAACCAGCAACCTGAAGGGGTGTTAAGTTATGATGAGGTTACGGGGTTTATTATTGCTTATTATAAAAAGTTTGGAAGGATTTAAACCGCCGACAGGGTTATTAGAATTTATTCTTCCACATCATACTTTCAACAGGTTTATTTGGCTGGCCGCTGTATTTTGCATTTTTCTTTTCATTGTACTTAACTAATATCTCACCTTCTACCGGGAAATAAATGAGTTGGCCGATGGGCATTCCTTTATAAACCCTTACAGGTTGTTTTACTGAAATTTCCAGCGTCCAGTTTCCACAAAAACCAACATCACCTTTGCCGGCGGTGGCATGTATGTCGATACCCAAACGCCCGGTAGAGGATTTGCCTTCAAGAAAGGGGACATGTGCATGTGTTTCCGTGTACTCATCTGTAACACCGAGGTAAAACTTATGTGGAAGCAATAAGATACCTTCATCAGGTATTTCAAAATGTTTGATGGTATTGTGTTTTTTGGCATCCAGTTCCGCGTGTTCGTAAGTAGCCAGGTGCTTGCCCAAATGCACATCATAGCTGTTACTGCCAAGGCATTCACGATCGTAGGGTACTATTTTGATGGTTCCTTTTTCTATTTCTTCGAGGATTCTCTTATCACTTAATATCATTTGTGTATGTTATTCGTTACTTTGTAAAAGTAAAATATTCAATATTCAATATTCAATATTCAATTGCAATATGCCTTTGGTTTATCAACAAAATATCAACGAAGCTACTAAACTTGCTGTTTGGCATATTACTGAACATGAAGATTTCTTTTTAGAAAAAGTAATGCTGTCAAATAATATCACCCATCCTCATAAGCGATTGCAACACCTGGCGGGCCGTTACCTGTTACCGGAATTGTATGAAGATTTTCCGTTGGAACTTATAAAAATTGCCGATACAAAAAAACCTTTTTTAGCAGATGAGGCATTTCATTTTTCCATATCACATTGTGGGGATTATGCGGCAGCCATTGCAAGCAAGAAGAACAGGGTAGGAGTTGATATAGAGGTTATTTCGGAGAAAGTAGAAAGAATTAAGGATAAATTTTTGACAGCAGAAGAACAGGAGATGGTATCAGGAATAACCAATACTCAACATACAATGAGCAATGCTCAAATGCTGACATTAGCCTGGGGCATTAAGGAAACGATCTTTAAATGGTATGGATCGGGAGGCGTGGATTTCAGGGAGCACATGCATATAAAAAATATATCACTGCGTAACAATGAGTTTATTGCCCAATGTGAATTTGTAAAAAATGAAACTGTTGATTTGAGACCACACGGGTTGATCTTTAATAATAATTTTTTGACGTGGCTGGTTACGTGAGGCCTCACCCCCAGCCCCTCTCCTGCTGAGAGGGGAGGATGATTCTTCAAACAGAAAGGATTTAAGATAAAATAAAATTTTAGTTAGAGAATAGTAATTTATTTCTTTTCTACTTCCACCGTCCATTCACTGCCACTATAAATATGATGGGTATTCGAAAAATTTCCCATATTCAATGCAAATGAAACCTGTAACAAACTATTTAAATATAGCAATGGTTTCCCTTTTGCAACGGCGCCGAATGTTTCTGTGTAAGGGATATTGCCTTCATATTTTTTTATCTTATGCTGAAAGATAATTACGTGCAGCATGTTTCCAACTTTTGCATTTAATTGTTTAAAAAGATCAGCAGGGATATTTGTCCAGATATTTCCATATTGAACATCTAAAATAGTGATCGTTCCTTTTATTTTTTTTCCTTCGATGACTGCTTTTTGATAAGGAATATTAACCACTTCTTTGGGCAACGTTTTTCCAGCCTGCTCAAAACTGATAACGCCTGCAGCCAGTCTTGCAGCAGTATATGCATACACATCCCTGCCATGAAATGTATAGGATTTTTCAGAACCTTTTCTCCTGTTTACTGCTTCATCAATCTCTCTTATTGCTGCAATCCCCTGCGATGCTGCGATCAGCGTCAGAGTTCCATTATCCGGTGTAACAATAAAATGACCTGCATTGGTTTTTAATACAACCGACTTTCTATCCGTGCCTACACCCGGGTCTACCACCGAAACAAATACAGTGCCCGAAGGCCAGTAAGTAACGGTTTGCTCTAAACGATAAGCTGCTTCCCAGATATTGTATGCAGGGATCTCGTGTGTAAGATCAAATAATTTAAGGCTGGTATCAACACCCATGGCTACACCTTTCATGGCAGATACTGCTCCGTCCTTTAATCCAAAATCGGATTGAAAGACTACAATTTTATTTTGAGCAGACAACACATTTGAAAATATTTCAAACAGGATTGTGAGAAAGATGATGTTTCGTTTCATGAATAGTGTATTGAAATGGTTTAAAAGTTTAAGGGTTTAATGGTTTAATAGTTTGGTAGAGTTTATAACCCTTAAACTTTTAAACCATTAAACCCTTAAGCCAATATAAATCAGTCGTTAAAAACTAAACGACAGTTTAGCAAAGATCCTTCTTCCGTTGAAACCCATTTGAACAGATTCCCATGGCCCGCCTGTTTCATTGTCAAATGATTCATAGCGTGCATTCTTGACTGCTGCAAAATCCGGATGAACATTTAAGATATTATCTGCACCAAAAAACAATGTCATGCTTTTACAG
Organism: Ferruginibacter sp.; assembly: GCA_031385805.1. GTDB lineage: Bacteria > Bacteroidota > Bacteroidia > Chitinophagales > Chitinophagaceae > Ferruginibacter. The sequence continues at coordinate 893 of JANNBU010000462.1, read as the reverse complement.
AATTTATAAGACAAATAAAGATCTGTAGTAATTTTTGCTTTATAGTTGAATATTTCTTTTTCAACATGTACGCCATCACTATATCCATCTATATCAACATAAGGATCAATACCTGTAAAACTTCCGGAGATAGCAGGATCGCCAGGACCACCCGTGCCTGCAGCACTGGCAAGTCCTGTCCATCCAAAGCCCAGCGTTTTCATGTTCCCGAAATAATTGATATGGGTTCCAATACTGAATTTATTCATGGTATAATCCATACTCAGTGTGAATTTCGCTTTAGGAGCAGATGCTAATAAAAATGCTTCTTCCCTGTCGCTGAAAAAAGTTTTTCGGTGACGGTAACTATCATCAAGCGCAGCAGGTGTATGCACAGCATCAACTTTCATTTTTTGGAAATTCCCTGCGAGGAATGCTTTGAATCCTTTTTTGCCCCATTTTTTTGAATAATCTATTAAGATATCAATACCGAAATTGGTTGTATTAACAGCGTTGTCAAAAAACTGTGCGGTCTGTACACCTAAGCTACTGAGTTGAGAAGTAAATGCTGTTGGTAAGGTTGCATCGTCTTTGTCGAATAATCCTGACAGCACGATCCTGTCTTTTATTTTTATCATATAACCGTCAACTGTAACCGTCATATTTTTCATCGGCTTCCATGCAAAACCAAGACTGCCGTTTACTGAAGTTTCTTCTTTCAGATCGGGTATTCCTGCAGCTTTTGTAACGGCATCGCCATTTCTTGCAATACGTGATTGTACCAACGCACCACCACTGAAAGAAGTAAGCGTATTACTGAAATTGATCTGTTGTAAAGAAGGCGCACGGTAACCTGTACTGCCCGAAGCCCTTATATTAAAGTTATCTGCCACTTTATAACGTGTTGCCAGTTT
>JANNBU010000391.1:0-6036 GCA_031385805.1 Ferruginibacter sp. | reverse complement strand
GTAAAACCAACACAAAGAAGTTATAAATAATTTAATGAGCGAAACACTTATTATAAAGAATTTTGGGCCAATAAAAGATATGTCTTTTGATTTTAAAAAGATAAATATTTTAATTGGAGATCAAGGGTCAGGCAAAAGCACTGTGGCTAAACTTTTAAGTGCAATTAAAAATAGTGCTTTTCTTCAACTATTTGATCTGCCGGAGGATAAAACCGAACAATTTTATGGGCATTTAGATTTGGTAGGAATTAAAAGCTATTTAAAAAAAGATAGTTTATTAATTTATTCCGATGATGATTTTCGGTTCCAATTTACTGATGGTAAGGTTAGTGTTAATCGGGAAATGACAATCGAAGAAAGTATGTATTTTTCGTATAATTACATACCTGCTGAAAGAATTATGGTTTCAGCTTTAGCCGATTCATTATATGCTTTATTGGAAGTAAAGGCTGAATTACCAAAACTTTTTTTAAGATTTGGTAATAAATATCAAACTTCAAGGAAAAAGGAAATTGAATTTAATTACCAAGATATTTTAGGAATTAATTTTACTCACAAGGATAATAAAGATTATATCTTACTTCCTGATGGCAATTTAATTAATCTATCAGATGCTTCCAGTGGAATACAAGGGTGTGTTACTTTACTAACTGTGGTTGACAATATTATGTCAGATCATTCTCTTTCCTCCGGGCAAACAAAAACAATGCTTAATAAAAATTTAAAGTTATTGGTAATTGAAGAGATCGAATTAAACTGTTTTCCAGAAACTCAGCATAAATTGGTGAAGTATATTATTGATAAAAATACAATTAGAAGTATAAATACTATTAATTCAGAAGGAAATCATATTGAAAGTGGTGATCTACTAAAAAGTCAATTAGTTATTACTACACACAGCCCTTATATTTTAACCTCGTTAAATAACCTAATGTATGCGTCTTCTGTAGCAAAAAATCATCGTGAAGAAGTCAATAAAATAATTGAAAGTAAGTATTGGATAAATCCTGATGATGTATCAGCTTATATGCTCTTATCGAATGGTACTGCTGAAAATATCATGGATAATGATGGTGAAAAATTGATACATGCAGAGAAAATTGATGAGGTTTCCGGATTTTTAAATGAACAATTTGATGCATTGTTAAATATTGAATTGGTACAAAAATGAGTTTAATACTTGCTAAATGCATTGAATTTAATGACAAAAGGGAAATATGTGTTGCCTATGAGAATGGCAAAAAATATCAACTTAATAATATATCTAATATTACAATAAGAAAAGTAAAGGTTGATAAATGTTTATTGCAAAAAATTGGCGAAAAAAGATGCGATTTTTTGATGGATACGAATGATCCGAAAAGGGTGTTTTTTATAGAACTAAAAGGCGGTGCCCTGAATAAAGCAGTCAATCAAATTTATTCGACAATATTATATTTAAAGTCTGAGTACAAGAATTATAGAATTGATGCAAGGATAGTTGGCAGCAAAGATGTCCCTGGATTTAAAAATACCCCTGATTACAAGAAACTTGCAAAAGAAATTTTGCCTACAAATGGAGTAATTAAACGAGGAACTAATAATATTTATACGGAAAGTATTTAATTATGGAACACAAAAATCTGAACTTAACACTAAAAGTCTGGCGTCAGAAGAACAGCAAATCAAAAGGAAGTTTTGATACTTACAAAGTGAAAGACATTTCCGAGGAAATGAGTTTCCTGGAATTATTTGATGTGCTGAACGAAGACCTTATCAAAGAAGGTAAAGAACCCATCGCCTTTGACCACGATTGCCGTGAAGGCATCTGTGGTGCATGTAGCATGTATATTAACGGCCAGGCACACGGGCCATGGCAAAAGAATACCACCTGCCAGTTGCACATGCGTGCATTTAATGACGGTGATACCATTGTGGTGGAACCCTGGCGCAGCAAGGCTTTTCCGGTTATAAGGGATCTGGTAGTTGACCGTTCTGCATTTGACCGCATCATTCAGGCTGGTGGTTATATCAGTGTAAATACAGGTAATTCAGTAGATGCAAATGCCATCCCGATTGATAAAAAAGATGCGGATAAAGCATTTGATGCAGCAGCATGTATCGGTTGCGGGGCATGTGTTGCTACCTGCAAAAATGGTAGTGCCATGTTATTCGTTGGTGCAAAAATTTCGCAATTGGCATTGTTGCCACAGGGCCACCCCGAAAGAGAATCAAGGGTATTGAATATGGTGGCACAAATGGATAAGGAAGGATTTGGGAATTGTACAAATACTTACGCCTGCGAAGCAGAATGCCCGAAGGGAATTTCTGTATCTTATATTGCAAAAATGAACAGCGAGTATTTAAAGGCTGGATTAGGTACGGAAGAAGAATAATCAAATTTATTATTAATCCTTATTCTAAATATTAATCAGGATTCAATAATTTATCGGGATTCAACTCCCTCTCCCTTACGAGAGGGTTGGGCCTGCCTGCCGGTAGGCAAGGTGAGGCACTTTAAACCTTCTGGGCAACAGGAGGTATTTTTATTTGCAGCATTCAGGCTTTATATAGCATCTACATAATAAATACTAATTTTAATCCATCATTTCTCAAATCACAATTTGAATCAAAAAAGGATATATTTATTTTTGCTTGCCTTGCTGGTTCTTCAGTCGCAGTATGCACAAAAAAATCCTGCCCCTTTATCTAATCTTCGAAAAAAATACATTTCTACAAAAAGTGATTTTCAAAAAATTGATACGATAAGTATTGCTCCAAATACTTTTTCTATAGCAAATATTCCTGCATCTTTTTATAAATTAGATGAAGTAAATGCCATCTTGCATTGGATCAACAAACCGCCGCAGGATAGTGTCTGGATCAGTTACCGTGAATTTCCCATAAAACTGAATGCCGTGGCCCAACGTTTTAATTACGACAGTATCCGAAATAATTTTTTAGCAGAAAAGCCTTTGAAAATAAGAACGGGCACCAAACAAACCAATCCTTTGCTTGATTTTGGAAACATTCAATCAGAAGGAAGCATTGGAAGGGCCATCTCATTTGGCAATAGCCAGGATGCTGTTGTGAATTCTACCATGAACCTCCAGTTAAATGGTTTCATCGGCGACAGCCTGGAACTTACAGCTGCTGTTACAGATAACAATATTCCCATTCAGCCCGATGGCAATACACAGGACCTGAGAGATTTTGACCGCATATATCTCCAGATAAAGAAAAAGAAGTGGCAGGCAAATTTTGGTGATATAGATATCCGGGAAAGCAAAAATTATTTCCTGAAATTTTATAAACGCCTGCAGGGAGTTTCTTTTCTTACAGATAATAAGATTGCAAAAAATACTTATAATTCTTTCCTGCTTAGCGGGGCAGTTGCCAAAGGAAAATTTACCAGGAATATCATTACACCGCTTGAAGGTAACCAGGGCCCTTACAGGTTAAAGGGAGCTAACAATGAATTATATTTTGTTGTACTGGCAGGAACGGAAAGGGTTTTTATTGATGGGGAATTGCTGCAAAGGGGAGAAGACCAGGATTATGTTATCAATTACAATACTGCCGAACTCACGTTTACACCAAAACGATTAATTACAAAGGATAGAAGGATACAGATAGAATTTGAATATGCCGACAGGAATTATTTGAATTCACAGATATATGTAACTGACGGTGTAAATTTCAAAAACAAATTTTTTGTAAACATAGCCGCGTATTCAACACAGGATGCAAAAAATTCTACTATTGATCAATCACTGGATGCCAATCAAAAAAAATTCCTGGCAGATATCGGGGATAGCCTCAGCAGCGCCTATTATCCCAGTGCAGTAAGAGATACTTTTTCATTGGGGAAAATTTTGTACAGAAAGATCGATACACTTTACAACACAAATATCCATGATTCCATTTTTATACTTTCCGCAAACCCGTTGGATACTTTGTATAATCTTTCATTCAGTTACCTCGGCCCCGGTAAAGGAAATTACAGGCAGATCATCAACGCTACTAATGGAAAAACATTTGAATGGGTACAACCCAATGCAAACAATGAAAAACAGGGCGATTGGGATCCGGTAACATTATTGGTAACCCCAAAAAAATTGCAGGTGTTTTCGCTGGGTGTGGATTATGTTTTTTCTCCATCAACAAAACTGACAACCGAATTTGCCCTCAGCGTTTATGATGTAAATCTCTTTTCTTCAAAAGATAAAGGAGACAACAATGGCTTTGCCGGAAAATTCACATTGCAAAATGACAATAAAAAAATAAAACTTATTGGTAGACCGCTTTTATTACAGTCTGTGGTGGGTTATGAATATGTTGCAAAACAATTCAGGCCATTGGAAAGGTTAAGGAATGTTGAATTCCTGCGTGACTGGAGCCTTCCTTATGATATTGCAGCAGCAGATGAAAACATTTCCAATGCATCTTTAAAAATTGCAGATACAAAGGGGAACAGGATACGCTATGAAATAACAAATTATAACCGCAGCGATCATTACAACGGTTTCAGGCATCTGATTGAACAATATACAGCTATCAGGGATTGGAAACTTACAACCAATATAAGTTTGGTTCATTTCAACAATGATATTCAGAAAGGGAATTATTTCAGACCAACGATCGGCCTGAAAAAAGAATTGAAAAAATTGAGGCTCATGCAAATTGGCTTTAAGTATTCCGGTGAGAACAATAAACTTTTTACCAAAGCTTTTGATACACTTACCCCTGCAAGTTTTGCTTTTAATATTTATGAGCTTTACCTTAAATCGAATGAAGCCAAACCAAATAAATGGGGCATTAGTTATTACAGGAGAAACGACCTGTTGCCTTACTCAACAAAACTTAAACCGGTTGACAAAAGCAATAACTACAATTTCTTTACAGAACTTTTAAAAAACGAAAAACAACAACTTAGGTTGAATGTAACTTATAGAAGGCTCTCCATCATTGATGCAGCCATAAGCAAGCAGAAAGCGGATGAAAGTTTGCTGGGAAGGGCTGAATATTTTGTAAGCATATTAAAAGGATTTGCAACAGCAAACTTTTTGTATGAGCTGGGTTCGGGGCAGGAACAGAAAAGAGAATATACTTATATAGAAGTACCGGCAGGGCAGGGCATCTATACCTGGATAGATTACAATGCCAATGGCATTCCTGAATTAAATGAATTTGAAGTAGCAGTATTCCAGGATCAAAAAAAATACATCAGGGTTTTTACACCCGGAAACGAATACGTAAAAGCAAATTACCTGCAATTTAATTATAGTATTGATCTAAATCCAAAAGCGATCATAAAACCAACCAATGCACACGGCATCAAAAAAATATTATTAAAAACAACCACTTCTTCGGCACTGCAAATAAGTAAAAAAAATATTTCCAATGGCAGGTTTCTCTTCAACCCGTTCAGCCAGGAATTAGTTGATACAACACTCATCACACTCAGTTCTTTTTTTTCAAATACTTTTTATTACAACCGCACCAGCTCCAAATGGGGATTTGAGATCACACACAGCAAGTCTTCCACAAAGTCATTGCTTGCTTATGGATTTGAAAGCAGGAACCTGCGTACATTACTGGGTCGTGTACGGGTAAACCTGAGCAGAAATTTCGTAAGCAATATTGTATTCAGGGAAATAAAAAATGAACTGGCAACCAGCGGTGCAAAATTCGACAACAGGAATTATGATATCATTCAGCATTCAGTTGAACCGAATATTACTTATGTGTACAAGTCAAACTTACGTGCTGTGATCGGGTATTCCTTTACCGATAAAAAGAACCGCATTGATTCCCTTGAAGGATCCGGCAACCACGCATTGACTGCCGAAATAAAATACAATATTCTTTCCAACAGCAGCATCAATTTAAAATTTACTTACAACCAGATAAATTTTAAAGCATACCCCGGTGCAGCAAATACAACAGTAGGCTACATTTTACTTGACGGATTATTGCCAGGGGAAAATTATTTATGGAATGTTGATTTTACAAAAAGGCTTGCCGGGAATATTGAAATAAGCATGCAATATGAAG
>JANNBU010000386.1:0-3226 GCA_031385805.1 Ferruginibacter sp. | reverse complement strand
GAACTGGGATGGCAAAGAACCCAACATCATCACTTTGTCAAATATCCCTAAAAGCGCTAAAGTAGCTGTCGGGGACACAATCATTACCAGTGGTTTCAGTACAACTTTTCCAAAAGGAATGATCATTGGTACGGTTACTGGGGTTTATGCAGAAACCAGCACAAGTAATTTCAGGATAAAATTCAGGACCGCTGCGAATTTTTATAACCTGCAATATGTATATGCAATAGAGAATGCCCGGCAGGAACCCGTTAATAAAATATTAGACAAATTAAAACAACAGCATTGATCGCTGATCATGAGTAATCTTGTAAAAAATATTATCCGGTTTGTTTTTTTTATTTTATTCCAGGTGTATGTACTGGATAAGATACACTTGCACCAGATGGTAACACCCTACCTTTACTTTTTATTTATTCTATGGCTTCCATTTAAAATGAACCGTACATTGCTGATGCTTATTGCTTTCGTACTGGGCTTTACGTTGGATAGCTTCCGCCATCACCCGGGTTTTCATACTGCTGCATGTATTTTGATCGCTTATGTCCGCCCGTTTTTAATTAATTTATTGATACCGCAGGAAGGCGCAGAAACAAATTATGAAGAACCTTCTTTTAAAAGCATGGGCGGCCTGGTACCTTATTTAATTTATACAGGTATTTTATGCCTGCTTCACAATGCATGGCTCTTCTTCCTGGAAGCATGGCAATTCGGTGATGGCTGGTATTTTTTTATTAAAACAATTTTATCCACAGCAATCAGTTTGGTATTGATATTAATTACTGAATTGATATTTACCCGCAAACAAAAGTTCAGGACAAATACGGTGTAAATGTTAAAGGGGTTGATAAAGTTGGTAAAGTAAGAAGCCCGCTCTGTCAACTTTGTTAACTTTATCAATTATTTTTCCGGAACAAAACAAAAAACAAAGTGTCTGTATTTAACCAATCAAGAAAAAATGTTGTCCGGTTAATTTTTATAGGCATGTTTCTTATAATTATTATCCGGCTTTTTACACTCCAGGTAATTACCAGCAAATACAAAATTTTAGCAGACGACCAGGGAATTTTCAGGAAAGTTGTTTATCCTGATAGGGGGATCGTGTTCGACAGGAAGAGCAGGGCCATTCTTCAGAATACAATTATATATGACCTGATGGTTGTTCCGGCCAAGATCAAAGGTACCGATACAGCCGCCTTGTGTAATATCCTCCAGATCGATACGGCAGAATTCAGGAAAAGGATCATTACTGCGATCATTAAAAATAAAAGTTACCGGCCTTCTGTATTTGAAGCATTGTTGCCCGATGAAAAAATGGCAAAGCTGAATGAGAACATGTACAAATTTGCACCAGGCTATTATTTACAGGAAAGGCCCGTTAGGGATTATCCTTATGATGCCGGAGGAAATATATTGGGATACTTGTCGGAAGTTGATACAAACTTTTTAAAGTATCACAAAGATGAAGGTTATCTTATTGGAGATTATGCCGGTAAAGCGGGTTTGGAACGCACTTATGAAAAAGTACTCATGGGGCAAAGAGGTATCGAATTCTGGAAGCGTGATAATAAGAACAGGCTTACAGACCGGTATGAAAAAGGCAGTTTTGATACCATTGCCATTGCCGGTGAGAATATGTACACTTCGCTGGATATAGAATTGCAACAACTCGGTGAAAAATTAATGGAGAATAAAGTAGGAGCTGTCGTGGCCATAGACCCTCAAACAGGCGGTATCCTGGCAATGATAAGCAGCCCTACCTATAAGCCACGTCTTTTAACAGGTGCGGAGAGACGCAAACACTACGCTAAATTATTGCTTGATCCCAGCCTTCCTTTGATCAACCGAACTGTAAATGCTTATTACTCCCCGGGTTCTACATTTAAAACCTTACAAGGATTGGTGGGGTTGCAGGAAGGGGTAATTACGCCGTTGACCACATTCGGCTGCAATGGCGCATTTTACGGCTGCGGAAAACCAATGCGTTGCCTGGATCCGGGAGTTTGGGCATTGAAAGGGGCCATCACACATTCCTGCAATACTTATTTTGCCAATGTAATGCAACGTGTGATAAACAATCCGAAATATCCAAACCTCGATAGCAGTCTCAATCAATGGGCAAGATATATGTATGCCTTTGGCCTTGGCCATAAACTGGGAGTTGATGTGCCATCTGAGAAAAGCGGGTTGATACCTACACCAAAAACGTATGATAAAATATATGGTGATGGCCGCTGGAACTTTTGCACCTTCCGTTCTGTAAGTATCGGGCAGGGGGAAGTGCTGGCAACTCCGGTGCAGGTAGCAAATGAAATGGCATACCTGGCAAATAAAGGCTGGTATAAAATACCACACGTAGTAGATTCAATAGAAGGAGGAGATAAATTTGGGTTGTTAGAGCGATTTAAAGAGAAACATACAGCGGTTAATATTCCGGATAGTGTATTTGAAGCAGTTCATGATGGTATGCAGGGTGTAATGGAAAGCGGAACGGGAAGGTTTGCCAAAGTACCTGGTATTGTGGTTTGCGGCAAAACCGGAACGGTGGAAAATGCCTACAAAGGTGTTAAACAAAAAGACCATGCCTTTTTTGCTGCTTTTGCACCACGGTATAATCCCAGGATAGCCATAGCCGTTATTTGTGAGAACGCAGGATTTGGATCCAGCTCAGCTGCCCCAATTGCCAGTTTAATGATAGAAAAATATTTAAATGATTCAATCGCCGGTAAAGAAAGAAATGCCAAAGCAGAAGCCATTGCAAAATTAAACCTGATACCGCCACGTATATACAAAGCATTGCGTACACAGGATTCTTTGCTTCATTCAAGAGATACAGTTTATTTACTGGAAAAAGGATATATTAAGATCATGACAGATACGCTCGGATTGGATTCAGAAGACGAAACAGACATTATTGATAACCTGAAAACAGACAAACAAAAAAAACCATTACCCGTAAAAGACAGTAATAACATTTCACCATCAGCCATCATTCCTGATGAAAGAAAAAAATCTGTTGTAAAAGATTCTTCAGATAATAATTAATATAATGAATGTAGAAAATAAATTTCTTTTATATGTATCATAACCCATCTGTAACAAAAGATAAGGACTGGGTATTGATCTGGCTCTATGCTACCATTGTATTATTTGGATTGGTTTGTATTTTTTCAGTTGAATATAAAAGCAATGATGATTTTTTTAAGAGCCTTTTTGAATTTAAAAA
>JANNBU010000047.1:0-1867 GCA_031385805.1 Ferruginibacter sp. | reverse complement strand
GCACTTTTAATTGATCCAAAAGTACTTCCCCAGCCAAGAACCAGTATCTTTCCTTTTTCAGGGCCGCTATCCAAATGTTGAGCCGGAATATATGATGCGATCTTATCAATTTTTTCCTGCCTGATCTTTACCATCAATTGATGATTCTCTGCTTCATAACTTATATTACCGGTAATGTTCTGTTTTTCCAATCCACCGATACGGTGTTCCATACCTGCTGTGCCAGGAATAACCCAGGGCCTTACCAATTTTTCATCTCTCAGGTATGGTTGAAATTTATCTTCGCCATGGCCCAATTGTGTTTTAAATTTAACATCAATCGGTTTAAGGTCGGCAGACTGTGGAAATTTCCATGGCTCAGCACCATTGGCAATATAACCATCACTCAATAAGATCACAGGGGTCATGTGTTGTACTGATATTCTTACTGCTTCATACGCCACATCAAAACAATCACTTGGTGTACTTGCAGAAATGATGGGCATGGGGCACTCTCCATTTCTTCCATAATAAGCCTGCATCAGGTCACTCTGTTCTGTCTTGGTAGGCAAGCCCGTACTTGGCCCGCCACGTTGAATATTGATGATGACCAATGGTATTTCCAGCATTACCGCCAGTCCCATGGCTTCTGCTTTCAAAGCCATTCCGGGGCCGGAAGTTGTGGTAATAGCCAATGACCCGCCATAACTTGCACCAATAGCCGATGTGATCGCTGCTATTTCATCTTCTGCCTGGAAAGTTTTTATCCCGAAAGTTTTATACCTGCTTAGTTCATGTAAAATATCTGAAGCCGGTGTAATGGGATAACTTCCGAGGAATAAAGGAAGCCCGCTTTTTTGAGATGCTGCTATCAATCCATAAGACAGGGCCTGGTTGCCCATAATAGAACGGTAAGTACCGGCATCCATTTTGGCTTTTTCAACGGTATAGCGGGCAGAAAATGTTTCAGTAGTATCGCCGAAATTATATCCTGCCTGTAATACTTTTACGTTGCTGTCAAATATATCAGGTTTTTTTCCAAATTTTTCTTTCAAAAACCCAACAGTGTTATCCATATCCCTGTTGTACATCCAGTATAAAAAACCAAGTACAAACATATTTTTTGCACGATCCTTTTCCTTCATTCCCATGCTGAAGTCTTTCAGTGCTTCCCTGGTCATTTTTGTAACATCCATTTTAATGACCTCATATCCTTCGAGGCTATTATCATCCAAAGGATTTACACCATCGGGATAATTTGCAAGGCGCAGGTTCTTGCTGTCGAAGCCATCTTCATTTACAATGATCTTTCCGCCTTTTTTTAAGCCGGATAAATTCACTTTCAATGCGGCAGCATTCATCGCAACCAATACATCACATTCATCACCGGGTGTATAAACCCTGTCGCTGCTAAAGCGAAGCTGGTAGCCACTTACGCCGGGCAGTGTTCCTATTGGGGCACGTATCTCTGCCGGGAAATCGGGAAACGTAGCCAGGTCTATCCCAAGCATGGCTGTATTATTTGTAAACTGGTTGCCGGTCAATTGCATACCATCGCCACTGTCGCCTGCAAATTTGATCACTACATTTTGTAAAACTTCCTGTTTATCCATCACTCAAAAATTATATTGTAAAGTTAATAAGTATCCGGGGCATATAGCAGCTAAGTTAATATATACATTAAAGCAAAAGTTAAAACAGGGGATAAAAAAAATGGGATTTACATTTTCATTATCCGATTAATCCGTTAGGTTTGCCGCAAACTTTCTACATGCAAGACCTGATAGATTTTCTGCATCCCGTGATCATGTATGATTTAAATGATGACAATGGCTATACCGATGGGCAGTTTGCCAAGCATATTTCCATTTTTGAAACTGAAATGCCC
>JANNBU010000336.1:0-7777 GCA_031385805.1 Ferruginibacter sp. | reverse complement strand
ACCCTTGCTACCTTTTTTCGTTGTAACGATTATTACACCATTGGATGCTCTTGAACCATATAGAGCAGTAGCGGAAGCATCCTTTAACACACTCATTGTTTCAATATCATTCGGGTTAATGGTATTTAAATAATTACCCGAACCTGCAATACCATTGCTTTCAACAGGAACTCCGTCAATAACGATCAACGGGTCATTGCTGGCATTTAAAGAAGCGCCACCGCGGATACGGATCCTGCTTCCACCACCTGCCGAACCGCCACCTGTAGTAACTTCAAGCCCTGCAACTTTACCTTGTAAGAGTTGCTCAGATGAAGCAATATTTCCTTTCTGGAAATCTTTTGCCGAAACCTGGGTAACCGCACCCGTAAGGTCGGACTTCTTTCTTGTTCCATAAGCAACCACAACGATCTCATCTAATTTCTGATCAGTTTGAACAAGGCTAATTCGAATGGCACTACTGCCATTAATAGCGGCCTCTTGTGCAGCATATCCAATTGAACTGAACACAAGTGTTTTAGCGCTTGCGGGCGCAGTTATTTTAAATGAACCATCAGCTCCTGTTTGTACAGAAACCCTGGCTCCTTTTACTGTAACCGTAACATTTGAAACGGCACTGCCGCTTTTAGAATCGGTTACATTACCGGATATGACATTTTGTGCCAACGCTGAAAAAGCACTCAGCATAAACAGTAATGCAACCGATAAAATTTTTGAAATTTTTTGCGTTGATTTTCTCATAAAGCAACAATCAATTTTAGTTAATAAATAGAATCTGTAAGTTAGTGAACAAATCACAATGTGTAAATGTTACACAAAGTAAATGTGTAATATTTACACAAATTAGTTTTTTTTTATGAATAAATAAATAATTGTTAAAAAATTCCCTACGGTAAAGAACTTAAGCTTTAACAGGGGCGGGAACGGCTTTTGGGCCTGCTATATAAAGACGATGTTTACCTTAAATTGGCTGCTTCTGTTTCAGGCGGCTTAAAAATCAATTCCCACCCATTTCTTTTTCTTTTTTTCATATTTGCCATAGTTGAATTTGTACAACTTTCCGGGGCGGTGTGGCACATCCTGTTCAATTTCGCCCAGGTCTATTAAGAAATCCATGGCAAAGAACTTTTTCCTGAAATTGCGCCTGTCCATTTTGGTGCCGAGGATGGCTTCATATAAGTTCTGCAATTCCCTTAATGAGAATTTTTTTGGTAAAAGATTAAAGCCAAGCGGGTGTTCCTGTATCCTTTTTTGCAGGCGGTGATAACAGGTATCAAATATTTGCTGGTGGTCAAAAGCCAGGTCTGTTACATTATTGATATCATGCCAATGAAGCTCATTGTCAAATATATTTAATTTGTGGTGCTGGATATTTATCAGTGAACAATAAGCTACTGTTACAACCCTGCCGGCAGGATGCCTGTTGATGGTGCCGAAAGTATGAACCTGTTCTAAGTAAACATCGCTAAGGCCTGTACGCTGTTTCAATATCCTGTATGCCGCTGCATCCAGGTCTTCATTAATATGTATGAGGTCGCCCAGCAAAGACCATTTGCTTTGAAATTTCCTGAGGTCACTCCTGATCAGTAAGACCTTTAATTTATTTTCATCAAAACCAAATATCACACAGTCAACCGATAAGGCGATCCGGTTAATACTTTCTACCTCAGATTGAATTGTCTTTAAGGTCTTGGTATTTTTTTGATTTAAATTATCTAATGTTAGAGACATGGGTAACAATTAATTTATAAATAGCTTTCAATCATGTTGCAGCCTTAACTGTTGCATGATAATAATTTCAAAACCTGCCAGGTAAATTTTTTATTGCCACGAATGCACGAATGAATACTGGTATTTTTTATGTCAAAAACTTTATTTGTGCATTCGTGGCATCAATCTAAAATTCAATCAGTTCCCGGGGTATATTAATTCCCTTTTACAATTTTTATAGTTTGTTTTTGTTGCGATGCCATAACACTTAACATGTATATTCCTTTGGCAAACCGGCCTGCTTCGGTTATTTCGAATGCATTGTTACCGGGTGCCAGGGTTATATGTTGTTTTACCAATTGCTTTCCGCTCAGGTCGGTAAGGATCAGCATTCCCTCGTCTTTCACCGGGGATTCAATGTTCAACTGTATCTTTTCTGTAAATGGATTGGTTGCTTCCACGATCCAGCCTTTGGTTAAAAGGCGGATCCTTACAATAGCACTGTATTTAAAATTACCATCCTTGTCAATACTTTTTAAACGGTAATAATAAATAGAAGCGCTGATGCCATTGATATTATCATTGTAACTGTATTGATTATTTCCGGTTGCGGTAACATTTCCTACCGTATTAAAATGAAGGCCATCAGTACTTCTCTCAATCTCATAACGGCTAAGATCCTGTTCATTGTTTATCGTCCATGATAATTGGTTGATGATACCGCTGTTCTTTCCGTTGAAACTGATCAGTGTAACAGGTATTGGAACAAACTGGCTTAAGTAAACATGGTATTCGCCCGGTTGCAAAGTAAATGACTGGCTGCCACCCGTAGCCGTTATAGTAGTTCCGTTCAGGTAATCATACCAGGTGCCCGATGTTGGAAATGTAACGGAACCTGTTTGGGATACCACATCAAAATTTCCCATCACAACAAGATGTGTTGATCCCTGTGAAACCCTGAATCGCTTAAATGCCGGGGTGAGATTATAATCCATCTGGTTTGAAGTGAATAAATTACTGTAGATGGCATTTTGACGAAGTCTTACAAGGGCGCTGTTTACCTGGTATAGTTTTAAACGGTCTGCCTGTGCCAGGTAATCCCATTTGATGGGCTTAATATCTGTTCTGCAATTGGCGTTGATCGTTCCGTTCTCACAATAATTGATCGAATAATCATAACCAAGTTCTCCAAATTGCCATACCATTTTTGGTCCGGGGATGGTATAGAAAAATGCACTTACCAGTTCCATTCTTTTTAAAGCAGTTTGCAAGGTCCTGATATTGTATCCACCCGAACTATTACCAAATTGAAGGTTATTAACCATCAGCCTTTCTTCATCATGGCTTTCCATATAAGTGATCAGGTGTGGATTTGGCCATCCTCTTTCTGTAAATATATTATTTCTCAATTCCCAGGTTCCACATGGACCCGAAGCGTTCCCCTGTGCCGCCTGGCTATAATTACAATTAGAATTTCCCCATAACATCATGCCATAATTTGACAATTCTATTTCTTCGCTGTTATCAGCAAAATGTTCGAGGATACAATATGACCCCGGTGATTTTAGTTGTAGGGTATCATAATATCTTTTCCAGATAGCAACCCTGCTTGCATCATAATTTCCCCAGGAGCCAACATTACAATTAGCACCCGCTGCATCACAGGTCTGTGTTTGTGTAAATCCTTTTGAGAGGTCAAAACGGAAGCCATCAATTTTATAATTAACAAGCCAGTGTTCTACTACCCGGCTTACAAAATACCTGGTGGCAAGGCTTTCATGGTTCATATCATAACCTACATTGTACGCATGTTTGGCAACGGGGTTAAACCATGGATTGTTTGCAGCAGGGCGGTTATTGGCGGCATCCCAGTAAAGTTGAACCATGGGTGCAAGGCCAAAAGAATGGTTCAGGGTCATATCCATAACCACAGAAATTCCTTTTTTATGACAGTTGTCGATAAATTGTTTTAATTGGTTGGCCGGTCCATAATATTTATCGGGGGCAAAATAATAATCCGGGTTATACCCCCAGCTTAAGTTTCCTTCAAATTCATTGACAGGCATCAGTTCAATAGCTGTGATCCCCATATTTTTAAGATAATTCAATGTATCATTCAGCGTCTGCCAATCATGTTTTGCTAAAAAATCACGAAGCAACAATTCATATATAATAAGCTTTCTTTTATCCGGCCGGGTATAACCGGTGGTTTGCCAGTTGTAAACTGCCTGGCCGGTTTGTAAAATGCTTACAACACCCGATGTGAGGCCGGTTGGATATGGTTTTAAAGCGGGATAAGTTGTTGCCGGGATATATTGATCATTCCAGGGGTCAAGTACTTTTTCGGTATATGGTTCTCCAACTTTTAAAGTGCCATCAACAAGGTACTGATAGGAGTATTCTGTACCGGGAGTTAGGCCTGTTAACCGCAGCCACCAGTAATTTCCATCCGGTGTTTTTTTGAACTGGTAAGCCGTTTGTTCATTCCAGTTACTTCCCGGAAAATCGCCGATCACGGCAACCCTGGTTTTAGAAGGCGCATAAAATACTAATGTTGCAGCAGTATTATCGGCTTCATAATTGATACCGTCCCTTACCCCGGCCGGTAATGATTGAATGGTAACGGTTCCGGCTACATAAAATTGAATGGTATCTCTTTTTACAACAGTGCCATTATCGGCTTCTACAACAAGTACCTGGTTTCCCGGTACAGTTATCGTGGGCGAAGCTGAGATCGTTGTTGCCGCTGGAGCAGTATTTACAACCAAGCCGTTAAAATAAAGTTTTAAAGTAGCGGCACTGTTTGAAATACCCGTCATATCAATGGTATTGCCAACAACATTTGTAATTGTTTCGGGGCGTGGCAGGTAAGTAGGCTGTGTTAGTGGCAGTGAGAACCTGGTTGCAAGCGCTGTAGTATAAATTGGAATGTACATGTCGCTGCCATCGGTATTTCGCTGAACCTTTGTTCCTGCGCCATTCCTGAAAAGTATAGCAATTTTCTGTATTGTCTCCCCACCGGGAACACCGAAATAAGTTCTTATACCTCCCGATATGGTAAAAGACCATTTACTACTTCCCAATGATGTTGCCTGTAATGCAACATTCGGTGTATTAAAATTCTGATTGAATTTTACATATTTCCAATCAGAAGAACTGGTACTAAGGTTGGTAATAACAGCAATATGCACGTACACATCCGTAACAGGCGTATAAAAAAACAAACCCTGGTTACCTTTTGATGCATCCATTGTAATGGTAAAGGGCGTACTGGTTTCCTGTGCAAAATTAGGTGTCCAGCTAAGTAGCTGCGAAAATGAAGGAATTACAAACAGGAATAGCAAAAAGGATAGTATAACTCTTTTCATAGCAAACAATTTAATGTGTAAAATACACACAATATTTCGGATTTTTATAAATGTGTAAAAAACATTCGGCAATTGAGGCCGGTATATTAAACAAAAAGGCCACAATAAGGAATAAGAAATAAGGAATGTAAAACCTGCCTATCGGCAGACAGGTAAGGAAGTTTAACCCTTTAAGTATTTGTAAAACTGTTAGTTATACCGATGTTCTATACTCTCTTACCTGTCTGCCGATAGGCAGGTTTCTTATTTTGTGTTTCTTATTCCTTATTATTTTCCTGAAATAATTTGCAAAAAATTTTCTAACTTAATTTTTAGTGTATATTTATCGACGTGTATTTTTTACACATAAACCTTTCACTCCAAAACGATTGCTATGTCTTCACAACCGGTTTCGCCTCAAAAAAAATTATCCTTTTGGGAACTATGGAATATGAGCTTTGGATTTTTTGGGATTCAATTTGGATTCGAATTACAAAATTCAAATGTGAGCAGGATATTTGAAACCCTTGGAGCCAATAAAGATGAAATACCTATTTTATGGATCGCAGCACCGCTTACAGGGTTATTGGTACAGCCGATCATTGGTTATTTGAGTGACAGAACATGGCATCCCTATTGGGGAAGAAGAAGGCCATTCTTTTTTATTGGAGCCATATTGGCTACCATCGCTTTGTTCATAATGCCCAATTCTCCAACACTATGGATCGCAGGCGGAATGTTATGGATACTGGATGCTTCCATTAATATTTCAATGGAACCTTTCAGGGCTTTTGTTGGAGATAAATTAACGCCGGCCCAACGAACTTCAGGTTTTGCTATGCAAAGTTTTTTTATAGGGATAGGGTCTGTTATTGCAGCCTTACTTCCCTGGATCTTTACAAACTGGTTTAATGTAAGCAATACTGCAGCAGCAGGTCAAATACCTGCATCTGTTAAATGGTCATTTTATTTGGGCGGATTTGCTTTTTTATCCGCTGTATTATATACCGTATTTACTACAAAGGAATTTCCACCGGAAAACATTGAGAAATTTAAGCAGGAAAAAAGAGAAACTACTTTTTCAGATGCGCTTAAAGAGACCTTTGGCGGAATTGTAAAAATGCCCAAAACCATGAAGCAATTGGCATTTGTTCAATTTTTTACGTGGTTTGCTTTGTTTGCCATGTGGATTTATGCAACCAATGCAGTTACTGCCAATATATATAATATGAAAGTGGATAAGCTTTTGGTAGATAAAATGGAAGTGGCCGTTGTTTCTGATCTGGCCAAAGCAGAGAGCATACAGGATACAAAAAGCAAAAAAAACTTAGCCTCACTTAAAGGAGATATTGATGAAATAAGGGAATACAGGGGAGATAAAGATCCTGTGGCCATTTCAATAAATCTTGCAAATTATTTTTCTGATAGTTTAAATGCTCAAACTTCTGCTGAAGACAAGGTAGTTTTAAAAAGAGTTCAACAGGAATATAATGATGGTGCTGATTGGCTGAATGTTTGTTCTTCCGTAAGAAATGGAATGGCAGCAATATTTGCTTTTATCATTCCGATGATCGCATTCAGAACGAACCGGAAAATAACACATTTGATCTGCCTCGTTATTGGCGGGTTAGGATTATTATCCATTTATTTTATAACGAATCCCACCTATATCATTGTATCTATGGGAATGGTAGGAATTGCATGGGCAAGCATTTTATCCATGCCGTATGCAATGTTATCCAGTGCTTTGCCTGCTAATAAAATGGGTTATTATATGGGTGTATTCAATTTTTTTATTGTAATTCCCCAAATAGTAGCAGCAGGAATTTTAGGATTTTTCACGATGAAAGTCTTTCATGCCAATACGCTCAACACAATTGTCCTTGGAGGTGTATCCATGATCCTTGCAGGGTTTCTGACTTTATTAGTAAAAGATGATGACAAACTTCAAAATTAACAGCCATGAAAAAAATATTATTGCTTCTTTTAGTTTTCCACTTTTCACTTTTCACTTTCGCCCAAACCGAAACTTATAAATGTTACCCCACTCACTGGTGGGCAGGAATGAAGTGGAACAAATTACAGATCATGGTTCATGGCGACAAGATCGCTGATAATTTCCCCATGATAAAAATGGGGCCTAAAGGAATGAGCCTTGCAGCCGGTGTGAACCTTGTTAAAATAAATCGGGTTGAAAATCCCAATTACATTTTCCTTGACCTGGTAATTGATAAAACGGCAAAGCCCGGCAAATTCAGTTTCCCTTTTGTAAAGAACATGAACCTGGAATATGAATTGAAACCACGCAGGGATGGTAACGGAACCGAATATGCGCAGGGAGTTACTTCGAAAGATTTTATGTACCTCATCATGCCCGATCGTTTCAGTAACGGAGATGAATCCAATGACAGGGTAGCGGGTATGCGGGACCAGACCTTAAACAGGGATACCGTTTTCAACCGCCACGGCGGGGACCTGAAAGGCGTACAGAATCATTTGGGTTATTTAGATGATATGGGAGTTACAACCATCTGGTTAAATCCTGTTTTGGAAAATGATATGCCAAACCGTACAGAGCATGGGTATGCTTTTACCGATCATTACAAGGTAGACCCAAGGCTGGGTGGCGACATCGCTTATAAAAACCTGATCGATGCAGCGCACCAAAAAGGCCTGAAGGTAATACAGGATGCCGTGTACAACCACGTGGGTATTTACCA
>JANNBU010000334.1:0-1585 GCA_031385805.1 Ferruginibacter sp. | reverse complement strand
AATCACATGATGGAAGAATTTGGCGAAGCTTATCCCTTACACCTGGGAGTAACAGAAGCAGGTGATGGTGAAGATGGCAGGATAAAATCTGCAATTGGTATTGGCACTTTGCTTGAAGATGGAATTGGAGATACTATACGTGTTTCTTTAACGGAAGATCCTGAACTGGAGATACCGGTGTGCAATGATATAGTAAAGCGCTATACAAATGTTGTAAGCAATGAAGTTGTTCACTCCATTGACAAATCTCCATATTCTCCCTTTGAATATAACCGGAGGGAGACTTTTGAAGTAAGTAATATCGGTGCAAAGCATGTTCCGGTTGTAGTGGCCGATTTTAGTAAGTTTGAAAAGATAACACCGCAGAACCTGCAGTCAATTGGATATACTTATGACCCTGTAACGGATAAATGGAATATTGGCGATGCGGCAGCAGATTATATTTTTTGTAAGTCAGCTTTGGATTTTGATTTACCCGGAACTTTAAAGGTCATTCTTTTTCCTGAGCAATGGCTTGCTGCTGCAGATAAAACCAAGTGTGTTCCCATTTTTGAAGCGGATCAGTATTTAGATTCAGCAGTTGAAAAATCATCGTTGCTCAATTTTGTGATGCTTGATTGTTATTCAGCAGGATATCATCAACAGCCGAATGATATAATATTTGCTAAACTTAAGGAAGATAAAACGGCAGTGATCTGTTTAAGCAGTACAAACAAAAATGCCATGCAAAGCATACGCAGGATGTTTGTTGAGTTGATGAACAGCGATGTAAAAAATCCGGTGATTGTTATTTGCGATAGTACAGATGCAACCATGGATGAGAGCTTGATTCATTACTCCGTTGAGTGTGGAGGCCTGTTATTAGATGGGCTAAGTGACGGTGTTTGCTTTGGGCATTATTTTGGCAACCGGAAAGTCTTTCCGAAAACAAAATTTTTAAACTCTGTAGCTTTTGGAATTTTACAAGCTACCCGTACCCGGATATCACGAACAGAATATATTAGTTGCCCAAGTTGTGGCAGAACCTTATTCGACCTGCAGGAAACAACGGCAAAGATCCGTGCAGTGACCAATCACCTGAAAGGCGTTAAGATAGCTATTATGGGCTGCATAGTAAACGGTCCTGGTGAAATGGCCGATGCTGATTTTGGGTATGTAGGCAGCGGGGTTGGAAAAATTACCTTGTACAAGGGAAAAGAAGTAGTTAAAAGAAATATAGACAGCAATATTGCTGTGGATGAATTGATTAAATTATTGAAAGAGAATGAGGCGTGGGTGGAAACCCCAACCCCCTCCGCCCACTAAAGGGGGAACTTAAAGTTCAATAATTTGAAGTTCTTTTATAAACTTGAGAGCGACAGAAATTATTAATTATAAAACACAATAATCCTCCGCCAACTGGTTGAGATAAAGGTATGCAAACAGATTTTCTTGTAATAGGCAGTGGAATTGCAGGGTTGACTTATGCACTTAAAGTTGCTGAAGCTTGTACGGATAAAACAGTTACTGTTCTTACAAAAACACAAAGCGACGAAACCAATACAAAGTATGCCCAGGGCGGCATTGCCGGTGTAATGGATTTTGA
>JANNBU010000321.1:0-8143 GCA_031385805.1 Ferruginibacter sp. | reverse complement strand
AAGTACCAAACACTGGCAGCGTCATGAAAGTTTAGCATTGGTATTGGCAGGTTTGAGCACACCACTTGTATTGAGTGTACACACGATCGTATCTTTTGACTTCGCTACTTCTATCGTTCCGGGATGGCATACCACCATCTTCCCTCCTTACTTTGTGGCGGGAGCGATCTTCAGTGGATTTGCCATGGTGCAATCGCTTTTGATCGTTGTTAGAAAAGTAATGAACCTCGAAGATTATATTACCATCGGCCATATTGAGGCGATGAATAAAGTAATTGTATTAACGGGTAGTATTGTTGGTTGCGCTTATTTAACAGAGTTGTTCATTGCATGGTATGGACAAAATCCTTATGAGTGGTATGCATTCAGCGAGAACAGGGCAAATCTTTTCAGTCCGTATGGCTGGAGTTACTGGCTGATGATGTTCTGTAACGTGGTATCACCACAGTTATTCTGGAGCCGTAAATTAAGAAGGAATATTCCGGTAACATTCTTTATGAGTGTGATTGTAAATATAGGAATGTGGTATGAGCGTTTTGTAATTATCGTAACCTCCGTTTACAGGGATTATCTTCCATCAAGCTGGAGTACTTATTACAGCCCGAGTATTTATGAGATCGGTTTTTATCTCGGAACGTTCGGATTGTTCTTTACCTGTTTCTTCCTGTTTGCAAAATATTTCCCGGTTATTGCGGTGGCAGAGATCAAGGCAATATTAAAAACAAGCGGTGAAAATTATAAAGTTAAAATGACGGATATAGAAAAAGCGGATACAGATAAGTTTTATCATGAGGAAGTGGAGCATGCGCATTAAAAACCCTCTGACCCCGTAAAGGGGGAACCTGGGAGTTCGAAATTTGAAAAGAGATTTAAATTTTTATAAACTAAAGCCCCTTTAGGGGTTTGGGGTTAAAAGCTAAATACTATGGCTGGAGGAATAAAAAAATTTGTAGTAGGAGCATTTGATGATGAAAAAGTGCTGTTTCCTGCGGTAAAAAGTGTACGCAAGGCAGGATATAAGATCCATGATGTGTACACACCATTTCCTATACATGGCCTTGACCATGCAATAGGCATACGGGAAACAAGTTTACACACAGCAGGGTTCATCTATGCCATTACAGGTACAACAACAGCACTTACATTCATGAGTTGGGTGTTTACGAAAGACTGGCCGCTGAATATTGGCGGTAAACCACATTTTGCATTGCCGGCATGGATACCGATCACGTTTGAATTAACGGTATTGTTTTCAGCAGTAGGCATGGTACTTACATTTTGTTATCTGTGCCAGTTGTCGCCATTTGTAAAAAAACATCATTTTCATGCAAGGGCCACCGACGATCTTTTTATAATGGCAATTGAATGTACCGACAAAACAGATGATGGTGAAGTACAACGCTTTTTACAGAATGCTGGCGCAAAAGAGATCAATGTTCAGCATGCAGAAACCGGATGGTGGCTTGGCCGTTATGACAAAGAACAAAAATTGTACAGGGACGAAAAAGGGTATTAAAAGCCCCCTCTATCTCCCCGAAGGAGGAGGAAATGGAGGAGATTATGTTTTGAAAATAAAAACAGGGTTGTTTTTTTGCCGAAGGGTGAATTACAGTTGATGTGGAAGAACAGGTTGTTTGGATATGTTTGAAGCACCGCTCCCTCTCTGTCGGAGAGGGAGAGGCAGAAGATTTAAGCAATAACAATAAAGTTTGATTGACATAAAAGAGACTTATACGAATGAAAAAAATTGCAATTATATCAACACTGGTTTTATTAACGGCAGTTGTAATTACAAGTTGCGACAACAAGCGTAAGCCTGGTAAAATATATATGCCCGATATGGCTTATAGCCGGGCTTATGAATCTTATGCTGCCCAGGATTCAACAAAATTTACACTGGATGTATCAAAGAAAGGCGGCAGCATGATATATTATGACAGCAAACCGGTTGCTGGTACTATAAAAAGAGGGGAATTGTTTCCATATACTTTGCCTAATGACAGCAATGGTTATAAAATGAGCGCAACTGTAAAAAATCCGCTTGATTCTTCTGTGAGTAAAGCAGACCTGGCAGAAGCAGGACGTTTGTATAATATCAACTGTGCTATTTGTCATGGTGCAAAAGGACTGGCAGACGGCCCGTTGGCAACTTCGCGTAAGATAGGCGGTGTTGCCAATCTTACGCAACCAGCTTATATATCTATGGCGGATGGCACCATGTTCCATTCAATTGCCTATGGTAAAAACAATATGGGAAGTTATGCTTCTCAACTGAGCAGGCAAGAGCGCTGGATGATCGTAAAATATATAAGAACATTACAACCGAAAGCGGCAGCGGCAACAACAACGGTGGCAAAAGATAGTACAACAGTTAAAAAAGGATAATACCCACAGTTGAATAATGAGGTAAAGTTGAATTGTTGGTAATGAAATAAAATTAAAAAAGTTGGGTCTCCCTCTCTTTCGGATAGGGATAGAGGGAGAGGCCTGCATCACTCAAAATAAAGTTTAGATGAATAATCAATTTGAATTACCGGGCAGTTATAAAAAATGGACCATGGGGTTGATCATAGCCGGTGTGTTGGCATTGTTATATGGCTTTATTATGTTTCACCCTTTTGCACACGGTGGGCATGGTGAAAATACAAACAGCACCCGTTTTTGGGCAGTGTTATTACAGAACAGTGTTTATTTTTTATTGGTGGTAAATGCATCCATGTTCTTTTTATGTGTAACTACCATGGCGATGGGCGGCTGGCAGGTTGCAATGCGCCGGGTACCGGAAGCTATTTCCAGCGTGGTTCCTATTTTAGGACTTATAACTTTTGTAATATTGATGGCCATTGTTTGGGGCGGCCATACTGATATCTATCACTGGCTTGATAAAGATGCAGTAGCACACGATAAAATACTGAACGGAAAAAAAGGCTTTCTCAATCCGGTGTTCTTTTCGATCGCCTCTTTTGTTACGATTACTTTATGGTGGTTGCTTGGCCGTAAAATGCGAAGCATGAGCCTTGAAAGTGATAAGGCTGGCCCGATGGATTATGAAACAGGTAAAAAATGGATCTGGAAAAATACAGTATGGGCTTCTTTATTTACAGTAACATTTGGTTTAACGGTAGCATCAACAACTCCCTGGTTGTGGTTGATGAGTATTGATCCGCATTGGTATAGTACGATGTACAGCTGGTATACGTTCGCAAGCACATTTGTATCAGGCATGTCTTTAATAGCATTATTTGTTATCTACTTAAAGAACCGCGGCCAATTAGAATATGTAACTGAAGAACATCTGCATGACGTTGGAAAATTCATGTTTGCATTTTCTGTTTTCTGGACATACCTGTGGTTTTCTCAATACATGCTTATATGGTACAGTAACCAGCCCGAGGAAACAAAATATTTTATTGAAAGAATTGGGACAGCAGAGAAAGGCGGCCCATACAAAGGAATATTCTTCTTTAACCTGATCGTGAATTTCCTTTGTCCATTATTGATCCTGATGAAAAAAAGTGTTAAGCGTAGCTGGACAATGGTAACATTCATGGCCGTGTTGATAATTTTTGGTCATTGGATAGATTTTTACCAGATGGTAATGCCGGGCACCTTGGGCGAGCATGCAGAAATGATGCCTTTTGAATTTGGAATTGCAGCATTGTTCATCGGTATAATTATGTGGAGTGCGGGAAGGTATTTTTCAAAAAATGCATTGACTGCAAAGAACCACCCATTCCTGAAAGAAAGTATTATACACCATACTTAATCTTCAACAAAATAAACAATTGGTTTTATTGAAAATTAAATTTGTGTGTTGAAGATTGATAAAAAAATTAAGATATAAATAAGCTAACAGCTAATAGCTAAAAATTTTATACAATGAAGGAGTTTTTTCTGGTTGCGATCGTCATCATGATATTTGTAGTGATATTTCAGATATCAAAAGCAAGTGAGTATGTAAGCGTGCTGAAAGGCGAGGAAAAAACACGCAGGCAAAACAATAAGATCAATGGATTTTTACTTGTTTCATTTTTGATACTTGGCTTGTTGGGAGTGTGGTATTGCAATCACCTCTATTATGGTAAAACATTGTTTCCACAGGGTTCAGCTTCTTTAGAAGGAGAAAAAATTGACCTGATGTTATACATTACCATTGCTGTAACAGGAATTGTTTTTGTTATTACACAGGTTTTACTTTTCTGGTTTCCTTTCAAATACCAGGAAAAAGATGGCAGAAAAGCATACTTCTTTCCACACAATAACAAATTGGAATTATTATGGACAACCGTTCCCGCGATCTTCCTCACAGTACTGGTTGTTTTTGGTTTGAAATACTGGTTCAAAATAACAAGTGATGCACCCAAAGATGCCGTAGTGATAGAAATTACCGGCCACCAGTTTGCATGGGAAATGCGCTACCCCGGAAAAGATGGAAAACTGGGAAAGAAAAATTATAAATTATACAACAGTCCTTCGGGAAATACTTTAGGTGTTGACTTTGAAGATCCTGAAAGCTGGGACGACCTGCACACAACACAGATGCACATGCCGGTAGGGAAACCTGTTAAATTAGTCATTCACGCACAGGATGTAATACATGATGTTGGTCTTTCTCATTTTCGTATGAAGATGGATGCTGTGCCCGGGATTCCAACCACCATGTGGTTTACACCTATTTATACAACAGAGGAAATGAAAGTAAGAACGGGCAACCCGAATTTTGTTTATGAAATAAGTTGTGATCAAATGTGTGGACAGGGACACTTTTCAATGAGAGGTGTAATTGTGGTAGAAAAAGAAGAAGAGTATAAAAAATGGTTAGCCGAACAAACACCGGAATATATTACGTTAACTAAACCAGCGGCTCCGGCCGCACAGGTTGTTGACAGTGCTTCAGCAAAGACTAAACCAATGGCACAGGTGATGACCGAAAAAAAATAATTAAACGGATCTCTAATAATATTTAAGATTATGAGCAGTGTAGTTACTTCACAAGATGCAACAAGTCATGCGGCGCACGATGCACATCATGAGCACCATCACCACGAGACTTTTATAACAAAATATGTATTTAGCCAGGATCATAAAACCATTGCCAAACAATTTTTGGTAACAGGTATTATCTGGGCTATCATAGGTGGATTATTTTCAGTGGTTTTTCGTTTGCAATTGGGATATCCTGAACAAACATTTCCTTTTCTGGAAGATTTTTTAGGACATTGGGCAAAGGGTGGTAAATTGGATCCCGAATTTTATTATGCGCTGGTAACCATGCATGGAACCGTATTGGTATTTTTTGTATTGACAGCAGGATTGAGCGGAACCTTTGCAAACTTTTTAATTCCATTACAGATCGGTGCAAGAGACATGGCTTCGCCGATGCTGAATATGCTTAGTTATTGGTTCTTCTTTTTGGCTTCTGTTATCATGATCTCTTCTTTATTTGTTCAAACAGGTCCTGCCAGTGGTGGGTGGACAGTTTATCCGCCATTGAGTGCTTTAGGTGATGCATCTTCGGGAAGTAAAATAGGAATGGACCTCTGGCTGGTAAGTATGGCTATGTTCGTTGTTTCATCTTTACTGGGAGGATTGAATTATATCACTACAATATTGAACATGCGTACCAAGGGGATGAGCATGACAAGAATGCCGCTTACTATCTGGGCATTGTTCTTCACTGCGGTATTGGGTGTATTGTCTTTCCCGGTTTTATTATCAGGCGCCATCTTATTATTATTTGACAGGAACCTGGGAACAAGTTTCTTCTTAAGTGATATTGTTGTTGCCGGAAAAATATTGCCAAATGAAGGCGGAAGTGCTATCCTGTTCCAACATCTTTTCTGGTTCCTTGGTCATCCCGAAGTATATATTATATTGCTACCGGCGATGGGTATGTCATCAGAGATATTATCTGTCAACAGCCGCAAACCAATCTTTGGTTATATGGCCATGGTGGGTTCTCTGTTTGCGATCACTATTCTTGCATTCCTTGTATGGGCGCATCACATGTTTGTAACCGGACTGAATCCTTTCCTGGGATCGGTCTTTGTATTACTTACTTTATTGATCGCCGTACCATCTGCTATCAAAGTATTTAACTGGCTTACTACTTTGTGGCGGGGAAATATCCGGTTTACCCCGGGGATGTTATTTGCGATAGGCTTTGTAAGTTTATTTATCAGCGGTGGTTTAACAGGGATATTCCTTGGTAACTCAGCATTGGATATACACCTTCACGATACTTATTTTGTAGTTGCACACTTTCATATTGTAATGGGGGTGGCTTCTTTCTTTGGAATGTTTGCCGGTATTTATCATTGGTATCCAAAAATGTTTGGCCGCTATTTGAATAATACATTGTCTTATGTTCATTTCTGGGTAACCATTGCCGGCGCTTATCTTATTTTCTGGCCGATGCACTATGAAGGATTAGCAGGTATGCCACGTCGTTATTATGATTTTGCAAACTGGGAATCATTCAAGATGTTTGGCGGATTGAACGAATTCATCAGTCTGGTTGCCATGATCGTTTTTGCAACACAATTATTATTTGTATTCAACTTTTTCTATAGCATCTGGAAAGGAAGGAAAGTAACCACATTGAATCCATGGGAAGCAAATACCTTAGAATGGACAACACCTTTACGCCCGGGGCATGGCAACTGGCCCGGAGAAATTCCTGAAGTACACCGCTGGGCTTATGATTATGGAAAAGACGGAAGGGAATTTATACCGCAGGATGTGCCGGTAGGGAAGGATGAGAGTACGGATCATTAACCCCCTCCGCCCCCTGAAGGGGGAACTGATTGTGTAGAAGAATAAGGAGGAGAACGAAGCGGAGAAGTGAGTGAAAAACGAAAATAGACTCGGCACAGAAATAGAAAAGGATTAAGAATTTTATAGACCAACTTCCAGTTCCCTCTCTGGAGGAGAGGGGTTGGGGTGAGGCAGATATTATGCAGGAAAACAACACCATATCCAATTCAACATCGTTTGCATTGGCAAGTAAAGTGAAAGATTATTTTCAGTTGATCAAATTCACTTTGAGTTTTATGGTGGTGTTTAGTACGGTAGTAAGTTTTTTGATAGCACCTTATTACCAGATCTATACAAGACCAACGCTATTGTCAGTTCTTTTACTTTTTGTAGCAGGCATGCTGATAACGGGTTCAGCTAACGCCATTAACCAGGCACTTGAAAAAGATACCGATGCCATGATGATGCGTACAGCCAAAAGGCCGGTTGCCAGTGGCAGGATGAGTGAAACAGAAGCATACATTTTTGCAATCATTACAGGATCGCTGGGCGTAGGGATGATGTGGTATTTTTTTAATTTTCAAAGTGCGATGGTGGGATTGTTCAGTTTGTTTTTATATGGCTTTATTTATACGCCATTAAAGAAAGTAAACTCAGTTGCAGTATTAGTTGGAGCAATACCCGGTGCGTTGCCTTGCCTAATCGGTTGGGTAGCCGCTACAAATGATTTCAGCGCAGGCGGGTGGATATTATTTGGCATCCAGTTCATCTGGCAGTTCCCGCATTTTTGGGCAATTGCCTGGCTGGCACACGGGGATTATACCAAGGCAGGATTTAAATTATTGCCGGCAGATAAAGGCCCGACAAAATTCACCGCTGTTCAATCCATCATGTACAGTGTGATGATGTTACCGGTTGGTGTGTTGCCTTATGTATTTGGTTTAAGCGGAGTTACAAGTTTATGGATCGTACTGGCATGCAACTTATGGATGGTATATGTAAGCATCATGTTGTATGTGAAGATGGATGCAGCGAGTGCAAGAAAAGTAATGTTCAGTTCTTATTTTTATTTGATGATCGTTTTTCTGAGCCTGTATGCTGATAAGATAAAGATCTGATGGCTGAGTAAAGTGATGCCGTACAAGAGGGCGATGCAACAATGATGAAAGAAAGATAGTGTTGGGACAAAAAAGTATTTTAATATTAAAAAACTAAAGCCCCTTTAGGGGTTGGGGCATATGAGTATAGTGGCGATGCAACAAAAAAATAAAATACACCCGCATAAATTTACTTTGTGGGTGGGCATTGGAAGTATCCTGATGATGTTTGCCGGGTTAACAAGTGCATACATTGTAAAGAGAAACCAGGCCGGGTGGGTGAGTTTTAA
>JANNBU010000295.1:0-17709 GCA_031385805.1 Ferruginibacter sp. | reverse complement strand
TTTTGCCAGTCAACTTAAAAACAAGATATTTGCCGACTATAATTTTTTATTTAAAGGACTGTATGCACTTAGTGAACTTAACAACTGCCGGGTTTAAGAGAATTTCAGGACTGGTATTAACTGTATTTATTTATTCAATTGTTTCTGCACAGGAAAACTCCCCTTATTCCAGGTATGGTATTGGTGATCTTGTTCCAAATCAAAATGTTGTAAATCGTGGAATGGGAGGAGTAGCTATAGGATACAGTGACTACCAGAGCATTAATTTTATTAATCCTGCGTCGCTGTCTTATATAACCAATACCATTCTTGACCTTGGTGGTGAGGTTGATATCAGGACATTGAAAAGCACATCTTCTTCTACTAAATATACGGCAACCAATACCCTCATTTCATACCTGCAGCTTGGGTTTCCCCTGATGTCGAAAAAATTGAAGAAAAAAGATTTAAATAAAAATGTTTTCTGGGGATTAAGTTTTGGTCTTCGCCCGATGAGCCGCATTAATTATAAGATCGAAAAAAATGAACGGATACAGCTTCCGCTTTTTTCCGACAGTTTAAATACATTATATGAAGGTTCGGGTGGTATAAACCAGTTTAACATTGGTACAGGTATCAGGATAAAAAACCTGAGTTTTGGTATCAATACCGGTTACAGTTTTGGCACCAAAGATTACAGTACAAAAAAGGAATTCATCAATGATAGCGTTATTTATTATAAATCAAATACTGAAGCAAAAACCCGCTTTAGCGGGTTCTTTTTAAACGTCGGGGTACAATATGCCATTGCATTGAAAAAAGGATCATTGAATATAGGTGCTTACGGAAACCTGCCACAAAACCTGAAAGCAACAAAGGAAAATATTGATGAAACCTTTACTTACGATGGCAGCGGGGCAACTTATACAATAGATACGGTAAGCTATAATAGCGGGGTAGGCGGCCATCTTAAAATACCCGGTAATTATGGAATAGGCGCCACTTACGTTAATAAAAACTGGTTGTTGGGTATGGATTTTGAAATGTCTGACTGGAGTAATTACCGGTATTACGGGCAGGCAGATGCGGTACAAAATAACTGGACAATACGGGCAGGTGCGCAATATTATCCTGCAAAAGAAAATACGGCCTCCCGTAAATACTGGAGTTTTGTTAAGTACAGGGCAGGATTTTATTATGGCCCTGATTATATCAAACTAAACAGTAACCGCCCCAATTATGCGGCTACCCTTGGTGCAAGTTTTCCATTGACTTCTCTTCAGCGGATACGTTTTGGTGAATATGTTTTGCTGAATACAGCAGTTGAGGTTGGTGCAAGGGGTAATAAAGAAACTTTTAGCGTAAGAGAAAATATTACACGGATCAGTATTGGCGTTTCCATGAATGCACGTTGGTTCCAGAAAAGAAGTTATGATTAAGAAATTTGTATCCTGATACGACAGACATGACATCAGCAACGATCAATAAAATATTATTTGCAGCCTTATTACCCGGCTGCATTTTTTTATGTGGCTGTGAAAATGACGAGAAAGAAGTAAACAATCTTTACGCAAAAAAACTTGGAATAGAAGAAGCTGTTAATGTGAAATTGAATTACACTACTGCGGGTAAGATAAAAGCAATACTTACGGCTCCTTTGATGTTACGTGTACAGGATACCATGCCGTATTATGAATTTCCAAAGACACTCGAAGCTTATTTTTATAATGAAGAAGGCATTGCAGAAAGTAAACTAACCGCATTGTATGCAAAATATAAGGAAACCTATAGCATTGTTTTTTTAAGGGATAGTGTGAAAGTAATTAATATGCAAAAAGGAGATACTCTTTATTGTAAAGAATTATATTGGGACCGGAGCCGCCTGGGAACAGAGTTTTATACAGATAAACCTGTACGCATCCGGACAAAGACCCAGGTGCTCGATGGCGTAGGTATGGAATCGAGCCAGGATTTTAATGACTGGCATATCATAAAACCGACCGGTATTTTGAATGTTCCTTCCTCTAAATTCCCGGGATAAAAAAGATAATTTTAAACCATTTTATTTTGAATTTGTTATAATACGCCAACCCGGAAATTTCAGAAAAGATATTGGTTATCAGAATTTTTTTTTACAGGATCATTAATTGATGAAAAGTGTTTTGAATAATTATAAGGGGCTGATTGTTTATGGGATACCTAATTGTGATATTACAAAGAAGACATTTTTATGGTTGAAGGATCATAAAATAGATTTTGTTTTTCACGATTATAAAGTAGCGGGAATAAACAAGTCTAAACTGGAAGATTGGTGTAAGCTGGTTGGATGGGAACGCTTATTCAATAAAAAAAGCACTACCTGGAGAGGCTTAACTGAAGCAGCACAGGCAAGTGTAACAAACCAGGGGGAAGCAATAAAAATAATGATCGCTCATAACAGCGTTATTAAAAGGCCTGTTATCGAATTCGGGAACAGCATATTGGTCGGGTTTGATGAAGTTGCATTTTTAAAAAGTTTTTGAATTAATAATAATGGCAAACAGGAATTTTTTTATTTCCACAAGCAGGATAGAAACATTTAGCGATGGGGTATTTGCCATTGTGATCACCCTGCTTGCTTTCCAGTTCAAAGTTCCAAAATTTACCAATGAGGCTACCATCCATCAGAACTTCCAGGAATTGGTAAAGTTGTCTTCTAATTTTATCGGGTTTACCTTCAGTTTTTTATTTGTGGCAGTTTTCTGGATAAACCATCACCAGTTATTTCATACAATAAAGGAAGCGGATAGGAAATTACTGTGGTACAATATTCATTTACTGTTCTGGATAACCATTATTCCTTTTCCAACAGCAATGGTTGGAGATTACCCGGGGATACCTGTTGCTACTATGAGCCTTGCCTTTGTTTTAATGATGGTCTCACTTGCTGCCTTTATTGTAAGGCGTTATAGTTATTTCAAAGGATCCCTGGTTGATGAGAATTTATCTTTGGATTCGATCAAAGACGGCCTTAATAAAAATATTGCAGCAATCATATTGAATTTTGCAGCTATTCTCATCGCACCTTACTCGGTTAAGATTTGTTATATTATCTTTATCATAGTACTGGCATTATTCATCATTCCCCAAAAATTAGAAAGAAAATCAAAATCATCATCAAATAAAACAAACAATGAAACGTAACGCAACTGCCGTTTGGAACGGCACCGGAAAAGAAGGTAAAGGACACCTGAGTACACAAAGTACTGTTCTTAACAAAACACAATATTCTTACAGCAGCAGGTTCGAGAGCGGCGTTGGAACAAATCCTGAGGAGTTGATCGCAGCAGCACATGCCGGTTGTTTTACCATGAAAATAAGTTTCCTTTTAAATGCTGCAGGTTTTACAGCTGAAAAAATTGAAACACGTTGTGATGTTGAAGTGGCTGACGGTGCTGTAACAGGATCACACCTGGCTGTAAAAGCAACCGTTCCGGGGATAACTAAGGAAGAATTTGATGCGGTTGTAACAGATGCAAAAACAAACTGCATTATCTCAAAATTGCTGAATACGAATATTACACACGAAGCAGTATTGTTGTAATCAAATTGCTTTTATTAAATCAACTGCTTATGAGTTTTAAGAACAGAACGGTGTTGATAACCGGTGCATCCCGGGGCATTGGTAAAGCGATTGGTCTGCGATTAGCAAAGGAAGGAGCCAATATTGTTATTGCATCCAAAAGTGTGGAAGAAAATCCAAAACTTGGCGGGACCATTTTTTCTGCTGCAAAGGAAATGGAGGATGCCGGCGGCCATGCGTTGGCGGTACAATGTGATATCAGGTTTGAAGAACAGGTACAGGCAGTAGTTGACCAGACAGTTTCCAAATTCGGAGGTATTGATATATTGATCAACAATGCATCTGCCATCAATCTTACTACTACTGAAAAAATGGAGCCTAAGCGTTTCGACCTGATGTATGACATAAATGTTCGGGGGACATTTATGGTGAGCCGGGCATGTATCCCACATTTAAAAAACGGGACAAATGCACATATACTTAATTTATCACCGCCGATGAATATGGATATGAAATGGTTTACCAACCACCTGGCTTATACGATCAGCAAATATGATATGACCATGATCGCATTGGGCCTGGCGGCAGAGTTAAAAAAATATAATGTTGCCGCCAATACCTTATGGCCGCGTACAACCATAGCTACGGCTGCAGTACAAAATCTCCTTGGTGGTGAAATGTTGATGAATATGAGCCGTACAACAGATATCATTGCAGATGCAGCGTATTATATTTTATCCAAACCATCAGGTGAATGCACAGGCAATACATTTATTGATGAGGAAGTACTCTCAAAAGAAGGCATTACAGATCTTGCTAAATATTCATTGGTGCCCGGGGCAAAATTGTATAATGATCTATTTGTTTAATTATTAAAAAACTCTGTTAAGACAGGTTTAGAAAAGTTTAGAGGGTTTAGAAAGTTTAGGATTTAAACCAAACCCTCTAAACTTTCCTAAACCTTATAAACGACTTAACCAGCTACTTCTTATTTTTATTCCCAATATTTTTCCTGTTAAAAAAATCCCAATAAAATTAACTTTTGATAAGCGGTAACATTTTCTTTAGATGTACGTTTAATTTCGTACCATATTGTTTTGCCATGAACAATATGTCACCCAAACCAAAAGTATAGCCATGAATTGTTTTAAAATTACAGCATTGTGTTTTTGCATATTGCTTTCAACCGCAGGCTTTAGCCAGGCCGAAAAAAGAAAATTAGCCATTAAAAGAATAACAACCGCTATTAAGATTGACGGGGTACTGGATGATGCCGATTGGAAAGGCGCTCCTTTGGCAGATAAATTTGTTGAGTTAAGGCCAACCCCTTTCCGACAAGAATCTGTAGATAACGCTACAGAAATTTATTTTCTGTATACCAACGAAGGGATATATGTTGGCGGATATTTACATGAGAAGAATAAAGATAGCATTGCAGCTGAACTAACGGGAAGGGATGGCTTTGGTAACAATGATTTTCTTGGAGTGATATTGGATACCTATAAAGATAAATTAAACGGGTTTGAATATTTTGTTACCCCATTGGGCGAACAAATGGATGCAAAAGTTTCTCCCAATAACGAAGATTTCAGTTGGAATGCAGTTTGGCAAAGTGCTTCAAAGCTGCAAAATGATGGTTGGAGTTTTGAAATGTTTATCCCATATTCGGCCATAAGGTTTGGCAAGAAAAAAGTGCAGGATTGGGGTTTGAATATTGTAAGGCGTCGGCAAAAAAGCGGGCAGCAATTGTTTTGGCAGCAAATAGATCCCAATGTAAATGGTTTTCTAACCCAGGAAGGGTTTCTGATGGGGCTGGAAGATATAAAACCACCTATGCGCCTTCAGCTAACACCATATTTTTCTACTTATGTAAATCACGATAAGCTTGCTGAAGCAGGCACAAAAAAAACCAGTACAACCCTAAACGGTGGTATGGATGTGAAGTATGGAATTAACCAGGCATTTACGCTGGACATGACATTAATACCAGATTTTGGACAAGCGATCAGTGATAACAGGGTATTAAATCTAAGCCCATTTGAACAACGATTTAGCGAAAACAGGACTTTTTTTACAGAGGGAACCGAGCTTTTTAGTAAGGGTAACCTTTTTTATAGCAGGCGGATAGGAAGAATAGGAGGACGGCCAATTCATTATTATGATGTTGGTAGTCAGATAGGGGCCAATGAAACAGAACTGGAAAATCCCAGACAAATTAAACTAATCAACGCAACTAAAATAAGTGGCCGTACACAAAAAGGACTGGGTGTGGGCATATTAAATGCCATCACAAATTCGCAGCATGCTGTTATTGGTAATACACTTACAAATGAAAAGCGCAAATATGAAACGGAACCACTCACCAACTACAATGTTTTTGTGCTTGACCAGACAATGAAGAACAACAGCAGCATATCGTTTGTTAATACAAATGTTTTGCGCAGTGGTAATGACTATGATGCCAATGTAAGCTCATTGCTATTTGACCTGAATGATAAAAAAAATACCTGGAATGCTGGCGGAAGTATTGGAATGAGTGCATTGCTAAATAAAGAAGGTAAAAATACACTTGGTTACACCCATAGCATATATATGGGTAAAACCAGCGGGCGTTTTAATTTTAATATTTGGCAGGATTTGATTAACGATAAGTATGATAAAAGCGACCTGGGTTATTTTACAAATAATAATACCATGGATCAGGGATTGTGGATGGGGTATAACTGGACCAAACCCGGCAAATGGTATAATCAATTACGTATAAACCTCAATGGCTGGTATAGCAGGCTGGTATCGCCATTAGATGCTGTAAAGGGAAAGGGAAGGATGTACCAGGGTGCAGGAATTAATTTTAACGGAAATGCACAAACGAAAAAACTCTGGTGGGTGGGTTTAAATATAAATGGCGGTCCGCAGTACAATGATTTTTATGAACCAAGGGCTCAGGGCAGGGTATTTGTAAATAAGGGAAGGATAGGTATAAACGCCTGGTGGGAAAGTAATTCGGCAAAAAAATTATCATGGGGCGGTAATGTATTTACCGGCACAGGCGGTGTATTTAAGCGAACAAGTCTGGATTATGGGTTGTTCGGAAAAATCCGGTTCAACAGCAAATTTTCCATCGACCTTTCGGTCAACAATGAAAATGCCAGGAATCAGCCGGGATACGCATTTTCATCGGGCAATGATGTAGTTTTTTCACGAAGAAAAGTTCATTCTGTTTATAATACATTGAATGTAAAATATAATTTTACAAACAGGATGGGCCTTACTATCAGTAGCAGGCACAATTACACGAGGGTAACACCCAGCCAATTCTATTTACTGAACCTTGAAGGAGATCTTGAACCTACTGCGCTTTACCAGAATGTTGATCAGAATTACAATTACCTGGCTGTTGACCTGGTTTATACCTGGCAGTTTGCACAGGGAAGTTTCTTAAATATAGTGTGGAAAAAGATCGGGGAAGATTTCCGGTATGGAGATGAGGCAAAAACCGCCGTTGGAAAAAATTACCTGCAAAACCTGGGAAGCACAACTTCCGGGAAAGATCTTAACAGCTCAAACCTTAACAGTTTTTCACTCAGGGTGATCTATTTTATCGATTACCTCACGGTAAGGAACAAATACAGGAACAGAAAAAACCATTCATAAACTGCTTCTAAGAAAGCTTCAAATAAATAAATCCGCCCAGGTATTTTCCGGACGGATTTATTATTTAAAGAAGTGATCTATTTCATCAACCCCTTTGGCGCTTCCTTTTCCAATAAATATTTATAAATGAATTTTGTTTTCAGATTTTGAAAATGCAGGTTTTTTGCACCACCCCAACCGTGCCGTCCGCCACTGTATATCATCATTTCAAAATCCTTTTTCTGATCCTGTAGTTTACTTGTTAACTGGATAGTGTTTTGTAAGTGAACATTGTCGTCAATTATACCATGAACAATTTGCAGCATCCCTTTGTATTTATCTATATAAGATAATACTGAACTTTTTTTATATCCTTCAGCATTATCTTCCATGGTTCCCATGAAGCGTTCAGTGTAATGAGTATCATACAGGCTCCAGTCGGCAACGATGCCACCGGCCATACCATGGGTAAATACACCGGCACCATAAGTAAGTGCATAAGCAGACATATACCCACCGTAGCTAAACCCGGTGATACAGATCTTTGTAGAGTCTGCGTTACCGTTATTTATCAGCCATTTTACCATGGTACTGTAATCTTTCATTTCCCAATACCCCAGGTTGTGATACATATAATTCACTCCTTCCTTTCCAAAATGGCCGCTTGCACGGTGATCCATTGCTACCTGTATAAGTCCTTCTTTGGCATACCATTGCTGGTTGCCAACAAGCGTCCAGTTATCCATTACGGTACCTGCATTCGGACCGCCATATACCGAGATGAGTACAGGATATTTTTTGCTTTTATCCATATTCAACGGCCAGGTAACTTTCATGGGAAGATCATACAAACCGTCATCACTTTTTACACGGATCAATTCCGTTTTTGCCAATTGATAATCGTTGAACTCGGGACCACGGCAATCGCCCAGCTCTTTGATTATTTTACCATTGTTATCAACGAGGGCAAGTTTTGTGGGAGTTACTGAATTATTATAAGTGGTTATAAAATAAGACGCATCAGGCGATAAGTTAATCACTGCATGATTGTATTCGCCAAAGCTAAGCCGCTGTAATTTTTTTCCATTCAGGTTTACTTTATAAAAATCTTTTCTTGCTGTGTTCTCAATGCCTTTTGCGGTAAAATAAACAATGCCGTTTTTTTCATCAATATAGTTAAGGTCTGTGACAGTGAATTTCCCGGTAGTAACTGCGTTTATTAATTTCCCGGTTATGTCATAATAATAAAGCTGTTTCCATCCTGTAACATCATTGAATAAAATAAAACCTTTGCCATTTTCTAAAAATTTGATTCTCTCACCCTCATCGTCCAGGTCAATCCATGTTTTTTGTTCTTCATTATAGAAAATCGTTTTGCTCCCGGTTGAAGTATTTACTTCCCATATCTTTAGATTATTCTGTTTGCGGTTCATCCATTGTACCAACAGGCTGCTTCCGTCGGGCTTCCAGTAGGGCTGACCAAAATACTGGTCATCTTTCGGATTAAAATCTGCCCAAACAATATTGCCACCGGCAGGTTGAACGATACCAACTTTTACTTCAGGATTTTTATCACCTACTTTTGGATAACGTACCGTTTCTATATATCCATGCTGGCCGGGACCATCGGTTATAGTGAATACAGGAACCGGGTTGTCATCGGTTCTGAAAAATGCAATGTGTTTGCTATCGGGGCTCCACCAGAAAGAACGGTATTGAGAACGACGGCCCAGGATCTCTTCTGTATAAACCCAACTTGCATAACCATTCAGGATCACATCGCTGCCATCTGTTGTAAGCCTGTTCTCTTTTTTTGCAGCGATATCAACTGTATATAAGTCATGACTCTTTGTATAAGCCACAAAATTACCATCGGGGCTCATGGTTGGATTTGATTCTTTGATGGTATCATTAGTGAGCTGCACCTCCACATCATTTATTTTGATGAACAGATCATTCTTTTTTGAAAAGACGGAAGGTTTTACGGGAGCTTTACCTGCTTTAATATCAGCCTCCGTTGATTCCTTCTCTTCCCCGGTCTTTGCATCCACCACAAAAGATTTACCATCTTTCATAAACAGAAAATGACTGTTATCTGTCCACCGGGGAACATTGGGAAGCGGCTGTATGATCGATTTTGAGATCCCTTTAAAATACTGGTCATCTGAAAGCTGTTTTTGCTGTGCATTTGTTGCAAAACTGAATACCAGTAATAAACTGAACGAAATTGTTCTTTTTACAAAATGTAACATGCGTTGGTTTTTAATTGAAATTACAAGATAGTTTTTTTGGGAGAAACAAGATAGCGAAATTGATGAATGGAAACAGGGTTCCTCCAAATAAAAAGCACCATTTTTTTGAAATGGTGTTTTTTTAAATATCGAATAATTATCAGGGATTATTCTCCGGCCTCATCATCGGGAAAAACAATACATCCTGGATACTATGCTGATTGGTCAGTAACATACAGATACGGTCTATACCAAAACCGATACCACTGGTTGGCGGCATTCCATATTCCAGCGCCCTTAAAAAATCATGGTCAATGAACATGGCTTCATCATCGCCACGTTCCATGAGTTTTACCTGCTCTTCAAAACGGTCACGCTGCTCTATAGGGTCATTTAATTCACTGTATGCATTGGCAATTTCTTTTCCTTTTACGATCAGTTCAAAACGTTCTACCAGCCCGGGTTTACTGCGGTGCTTTTTTGTAAGCGGGCTCATCTCTACGGGATAATCTGTAATGAATGTCGGTTGCACATAATTGCTTTCGCATCTGCTGCCAAAAATTTCATCTATGAGTTTTCCTTTGCCCCATTTTGCATCGGCATGTATGTGTAATTGTTTACACACATCCCTGATACCATCTTCATCCATTGCACTGATGTCAAAACCTGTATGTTCTTTAATGGCATCATACATCGTTATTCTTTTGTATGGCGCTTTAAAACTGATCTCCTTTTCATTCATTGTAACAGTTGCAGTTCCGTTTACAGCGACAGCAGCTTTTTCCAGCATCTGTTCGGTTGTATCCATCATCCACTCATAATCTTTGTAGGCAACATAAAATTCAAGTACGGTAAATTCAGGATTGTGTGTGCGGTCCATTCCTTCATTGCGGAAGTTGCGGCTGAATTCATATACCCATTCAAAACCACCAACGATCAATCTTTTTAAATATAATTCATTGGCAATACGCATGTACATGGGAACATCCAATGCATTGTGGTGTGTTGTAAATGGCCTTGCGGCAGCGCCACCGGGAATGCTTTGCAACACAGGCGTATCTACTTCCAGTGCGCCACGTTCATTTAAAAATTCACGGATTGCATTTACCATTTTCGTTCGCTTGATAAAAACTTCTTTCACAGCAGGATTAACAATGAGATCTGCATAACGCTGGCGGTACCGAAATTCGGGATCCGTTACTTCATCAAAAGCTTCACCGTCTTTTTCTTTAACGATGGGGAGTGGACGCAATGATTTTGTAAGAATGGAAAATTCTCTCACGTGCACAGAAGTTTCACCTGTTTTTGTTGTAAATACATAACCTTTTATACCAACGATGTCTCCGATATCAATTAATTTTTTCCAAACGGTTTGATAAAGTGTTTTATCATCACCCGGACAAATATCATCCTGCTTGATGTAAAACTGGATCTTGCCGGTTGAATCCTGCAACAGGGCAAAGTTTGCCTTACCCATATCCCGAACACTCATGATACGGCCGGCAATACAAACATCAGCAAAGTCTGCCTTGTTCTCCTCTCCTTTATAATTTTCTTTGATAAAAGCGGCATTGGAATTTACGGGGTATAATGCTGCAGGATATGCATCTATTCCCAGTTTTTTTAATTCTTCCAGTTTTTCTCTGCGGATGATCTCCTGTTCTGATAAATGTTGTGTACTCATGATCTTTTTTGATGACGGCAAAAAAATCTGCCGGGCAGCAAAGGTAAATGTTGTGGGGCAGGCAAACAAGTGGCAATTGGATTGGAAATGCTTTTGTTTGTAATTCCGATACTTCGTTCCTCGGTACAAGCTATGGAGTAACCTAAGCAGAGATGCTTCGTTCCTCAGCATGACAAAACATACAGGGCCGACATTACTATTATTAGTTTGTTATTTATCTATTTAACGTATCATTCCTTAATTTGGCAGTATAGTTGTATGCTATAGACAAACCATAGATCATGCGAAAAATATTTACACTTTTATTTGCTGTTGTTACACTTTCATCCTGTGAAATATTAAACCAGATACCCACTTCAACCGGTGGCGGTTTTACCGAAGCAGAAGCGGCAGATGGTATCAAAGAAGCCCTGGGCCAGGGATTAGCAAAAGCAGTATTGCAATTGAATAATACAGATGGATTTTTCAAAGACGCATTCTACAAAATATTATTACCACCGGATGCAAAAAAAATTGAAAATACTTTAAGGGATATCGGATTGGGTAGTATGGTTGACAAAGCGATCCTGCAAATTAACCGGGGTGCGGAAGATGCTGCCGGCTATGCAAAACCCATTTTTGTAGACGCTATTAAAAGTATGAGTTTGAGTGATGCGATCGGACTGGTAAGGAACGGTGATACAAGTGCCACTCATTTTTTTAGGGAAAAGACAACAGAAAAACTGATCGCAGCTTTTACACCGGTAATAAAATCATCATTGGATAAAGTAAACGGAACAAAATATTATGGCGACATTGTAACAAAGTATAATAGTTTTCCTACAACATTCAAAAAAATAAATCCGGACCTGACAGGTTTTGTAACCGCCAAAGCAACTGAAGCTTTGTTTGACCTGGTTGCTAAAGAAGAAAAAAATATCAGGAATAATTTTGCGGCAAGAACAACGGATCTTTTAAGAAAAGTATTTGGATCATTTGGGAAATAATATGCCCATTCTCAAAACTTAAGAAATGATGGAGTAGAATTAGTCTTATTGTTTTCAGCAGCGCTATAACGGTAACGGTATTTCTTTTTGCTAAGCAGGCCGCTGGCAACATTGTATATGATATCAGTTGCAACCTGCTCGCCGAATGAAAGATTTTTATATTGATAACTGTCACGATAGCTATATCGCTTTGCCGGTGATATCCACTTCAAATCTTTTACATCATAACCCGCGGGCATTGTTTGAATGACGGATTTGCTGTCAATCAATATGACGGCGGCTAATTCTTTTTTTCTGCTGGTGGTATACCAATGTATAAATTGTTGCTGGTAAAGTTTGGAATTCCATCCTGATTCGGTCTGTGTCGTAAACATACCCGGATTGTTTTTTTGCATCGACAGGAAATTCTTTAAGAGAGAATAGTCGTGATAGGCATCATTATCTTTTTTCTCAACAGTAATGTTACCAGGTGTAGTAATCTGCGCAACTAAAAACATGCTAATAAAAAGAAAAACCGGGATCAGGATTATTTTTCTCATAAAATATTTTATGATACAAATTATTTAAAATTCTAAAAATCTATAAGACTGGAACAATTTTTTATCATTTTAATAGTTTTTCGGCAGTTCCTGGTACAGGGTCTTATTATTGTTATTGTCATACGCGGAAAATTTCCGGTTAAAATTAATAACACTTCCGTTTACATTGTATTTTGATTGAACAAATATCCCAAAAGCAGCGCCGGCAATTATGGATAACAAACCAGGGCCTTCGTCATTATTTTCGCTGACTCTATAGTCGCGGGCATCAAAACCGGTTAATGAGAATGGA
The DNA here is from genome assembly GCA_031385805.1 of Ferruginibacter sp. Taxonomy (GTDB): domain Bacteria; phylum Bacteroidota; class Bacteroidia; order Chitinophagales; family Chitinophagaceae; genus Ferruginibacter. Next base: position 4,803 of record JANNBU010000295.1, on the reverse strand, counting down.
GGAAGGAATGCATTTTTAAATGCCAGTGACTGCGCATCACTTGTTTTATTGCTGATACGGTGCCATTGTTTTTGCCTCTTGCTGAAATTATTCCATTGTGTATGGAACGTAGAAGTGAACAAAGAGGGATTATTTTTTCCCCATTGTAAAAAACTCTTCACTAATAAATAATCGTCATCGGAATATCCTGTTTTGGTTTGTGCAGAAAGCTGTGTTGAGCATAACAACACTATTAGGAAAATGAGTATAATTTTCATATACTAATAGTTTTAATGATTAAAACTGCCGGGTATACAAAATAGGCATAATTTTTTGAAATTGCAACCTAAGATTAACAGGAGGGTATTATAAATGAGGCCCCTTAATTGAACTTGCGGGAATTCTAATTGTAACATCAGAAGCGGCCCTGTTTTGAGGGCTAATAATGGGGACCGAATCTGAACTATAAACAAGGAAACTGCTTATGGTCCTGGAATCTGTAACGACGGTGGAACGGGAATGTAATTTTTCGTTTGGTTTAAATTATGGAGTACTGAACAAGGGCAAATCAATAATAATAAGCGTATTCTCATTAAATATTAAAGTTAGAAAATATGCTAAACATCTGCCAGTAATATTTGCCATGCCTCTTTTACTTTACCGGCCTCCAGTAATTCTTTAGCATACCGGTGTAACTCTTTATCAAGTTCTTCCGGATTAATCGCATAATATTGAATGATCTGTTTCAATTTATCATCATCAAATGCCGGGTCAACAAATGGCATTTCATTTACATTGGCAAGCTGGCCAAAATTATTCCCGGTGAGAATGGTACTTTTTCGAATACTTTCCGGTAGTGCGTCTATACCAATACCCAATTGTGTATGTGGCTTGGCAACTTTAAATAAACTTTGTTCATCTACTTTGCAATACCAATCGCCGCCTAACCTTGCTACATGATGAATTTTTATTTGGTCTATCTTTTTATTTTCATCCAGGATGCTTTCATCAATATGCATGCACAACACTTCGCATATTACGAGGTTGCCTGCTCCACCTTCTGTGCCGAGTGGTTTTATTTCTAAAACCTTACATTCTAATTTTATTTTACTTTCTTTTACCATTGGTGGAGAAACCAGTGTTGCTTTTTCTTCTGTGAAGCCGGCTTTGATAAACTCATTTGTTTCTTTTGGAAATTCACAACTGGCAAGAGAAGTTTGTTGCACCATATCATAATCTACAATATTGATCACGACTTCGGGCACTTCGTAAACATTCTCAAGACTGTGCTTGGTTGTATTATCCCTTACTCTTCTTGCGGGAGAAAAAATAACTACGGGAGGATTGGAGGAAAATAAATTGAAAAAACTGAAAGGAGATAAATTTACGTTGCCTGCCTTATCAATTGTAGAAGCAAAGCAGATTGGCCTGGGCGCTATAGCGTGTTGTAAATAATTTTGAGCATCAGCGGGTTTAATATCCTTTAAATTTATTATCATCTTTTTGTTGCGGGTTGCGGGTTAGGGGTTACTGGTTGTTTAGCCTTTTTTTGTTTTAAATACTTCATAAGATTTCCTATTTGGGCACCTAAAGATTTTGAGTAATCAAGGAGAGCCTGGACGTCCTCCTGGATTACAAAATTTACTTTTATTGAAAAAAGCAAACAATTTCTTACTTCACCTGTTGAGCCTTTGGCAAACCGGAGAAATCTTATAAAATCATTATTATTACTATATTCAAAACCCTCTGAAATATTATTTGATATTGAAAGAGCTGCTCTTTTGACCTGATCTTTGAAAGAAAAATCTTTATTTATTTTTTGATTCTGTTCTGTAAGTAAATATATATCTGCTGCCAATTGTTGGGCTTTTTGCCATATTTCTAAATCTTCAAATGAATTTATTGTTGCCATAAAATAAAATTATAACACATAACATCAAACCCGTAACCCGCAACCAATAACCCGCAACTATTCTAACTACTTCTTCAAAGCTAAAATAGAAAAATCACTGTCTTCCTTCACAATAGTATTATTCAGCTTTCCCAATCCTTCAATTTCCATTTCCACCACATCGCCTTCCTGCAACCATTGTGCATTGTAGTTAGGATCATTCAGTTTACCGGTTCCGTTCAATTCTAAAAAACAACCAGTGCCTACTGTGCCACTTCCGATCACATCTCCTGCATAAAGATTTACACCATAGCTGCAACGCTCAATGATCTCAGCAAATGTCCAGTCCATATCACTGACATTTCCTTCACTTACCTGCACGCCATTAACCAAACATTTCATACCAAGGTTCCAGGCTTTACCGGTATGACTTTCTTTGCAGGGCACTTCATATTTTTCAAGTTCATCTAAAGTAACAAGCATTGGCCCGATTGCTGTTGCAAAATCTTTTCCTTTAGCCGGACCAAGATTAAGTAACATTTCTTCCATTTGTAATGTTCTTGCACTCAGGTCATTCATGATCATGAGGCCGCCGATATAGTCATCGGCTTCTGCCGCTTTAATATTCCTGCATGACCGGTTAATGACAATGGCTGCTTCGAGTTCAAAATCAAGTTTGTCAAAATGATCGGGCATACAATAAACATCTCCGGGACCTTGTACACTATTATGATTTGTAAAATAAAAGATGGGGTACTGGTCAAACTCAGGGATCATTTCTACCTTACGGTTCCGCCTGGCAGCCGCAACGTGTTGCCTGAAAGCATAACCATCGCGGCAACTGGTGGGATGTGGTACCGGTGCCAATATAAAAGCTTCATCAAAAGGAGTTGACATGATCGTTCTCCCCTGCCCGTCTTTTAACCGTTGTTCTACTGCCAACGCAAGCGGCATCACATCATCCCAATAATTTAAGAACATAGCCATGCTAATGGGCAGGTCGGGGTGTAACTGATCTGTATCATACAACAAGCCATTGATCAGTAATGCAAGTTGCTCATGTTCTTCTTTTATATAAGTAACTAATTTCATATTAATATGTTAAGTGAAGACAAATTTAGCATTACCACCTGCATGTAAAAAATAAATAAAAGAATTGACATTTACCTCAATTCCATCAAACAGTATTTAGAGCAGCATTAAAACTACCAGCTTTCATCTTCATCAATGATATTTTTATTATCCCGGTTTTGTTGCCGGGACCTGATTTTTTGTAATTGCCGTTCTATAACAAGAGCGGCAATGATCCTTCCCGCATTGGCTTCAGTATTTTCTTTCAGTAAAGTTTTTATTTTTTTTTCACTTACATCAATGCGGTATAGAATATGAACCAATGTTGAAAAATCATTTACTATTAAATAATTAATTCTTTCGGAAAGAAAAATTTCTAATTGAGCTGCTGTGGCATGAGCAGGAATGCTGAGGCTGAACGCTTCACCTATATATTTTATAATGCCGGTTTCCATGATCAAAATTTTTCCAATACTCCCAAAGCAAACAATGCAAAGTCATATTTAACCGGATCTTTTGCATCGAGTTTTTTCATTTCGTTTGTCAGTTCCAATGCGGCCTGCCAATCTGTATTTTTTCGATGTAATAATTTAAAATGCCTGGCAACCCTTGCCACATGCACATCCAAAGGTATGATCAATTGTGATGGAGATATGTTTTTCCATAACCCAAGATCAACCCCGCAATTGTCTTTTCTTACCATCCATCGGAGGTACATGTTTAGCCTTTTGCAACTGGAATTTTTATTTGGCGAAGCAATATGCTTCATGGTTCTCTTTGGAACATCATCCAAAGAGAAAAAATACCGGTAAAAACCATTCAATGCATTTTCAACAGTATCATCATTTTTATTCATCCATTTTGTAAATGCTGTTTCTAAGGAATCATTCTTTTCATAATGCATTTTTAAAAAAGAAATAAAATACAATAAGTCGGTAGGATTGAAAGTGCGGTGTTTGAATGAAAGTAATTTCTTTAAGTCATTATCTGAATGATGAAGGCAGAATGCATGCGGCGCATTGTCCATCAATTGCATCAGTTCTTTGGATTTATTGATAATGGTTGTGCGATTTCCCCATGCAAAGATCGCTGCAAAGAAGCCTGCAATTTCAATGTCCGGTTTTTTGCTGAAACTATGGGGAATGCAGACCGGATCTGCGGTTATGAAACCTGGCCTGTTATAGGCAACTACTTTTTCATTTAAAAAATCCACCAGTTTTTTATCTGTCATTCCAGCATTTTTTTCATGATCGTAAACCCAAGGTTATCTGAAATGTTATTGCTGTTAAACCTGTTTATTACAATCATTACTGCCTGGTCTGTATTTTTTAAAAAAGCCGCGAAAGTGGAAAAACCATAAGTGCCACCGTTATGCCAGTAAATAACGGGCTTATCTTTTTGTTGCAATGTATGCCATGCCCTGCAAACTTTCATGGTATTACTCAATGATACAGATGGGTTGATAAGATTAAGTGTGGGTATTGAAGATGCAGATGATCTTGTAGAAGACCTGAAGCAGGCGATTGGCTAAAAATATGAAGCAAAAAATAATTATACTCTTACTATCGGTGCTGGGTACATTAGCGCAGTTCTCCTGCCAGGCACAAAACAATGGGGCTGTTATCTCCCTGTCTGGTTTTATACAAAATAAAATAGACAGCCTGTATGCAAAAGAAAAATTTCCGGGCATCCTGGTGGCTGTAAGAACTGCAGGGAAAAATGAATATTACACTGCCGGTTATGCGCAACCAGGCAGCAAAAAAAAATTATACTCCTGCTATCAGTGCTGGGTACATTAGTACTGCTTTCCTGCCATGCACAAAACAACGTGGCTGTCAGGTCCCTACCTGATTTTATACAAA
>JANNBU010000205.1:0-3195 GCA_031385805.1 Ferruginibacter sp. | reverse complement strand
TTCTTCTTGATATGCCGAATATATTGAAGAACCCATCCCAGAATGATTTGGCTTCGGCATCTTCGCTTGTCTCATTTTCCCATTCTTTGCTAAAATCTTATCATGCCCTTAAGCTGGAATGAAATAAAATCCCGTGCTACCGCATTTAGCAAAGAATGGGAAAATGAAACAAGCGAAGATGCCGAAGCCAAATCATTCTGGGATGGGTTCTTCAATATATTCGGCATATCAAGAAGAAAGGTTGCCATTTTTGAACACCATGTAAAAAAGATAAATAAGAAAGATGGTTATATAGACCTGTTTTGGCCGGGCATGCTCATTGCCGAACACAAAAGCCGCGGCAAAAATTTAGACAAAGCTTTTACACAAGCCATTGATTATAGTACGGTATTAAATGATAAGGAACTTCCCCGCTTCATCATCACCAGCGATTTTGAGAACATACGGCTCTATAACCTTGAGGCAAACACGCAAACAGATATTAAACTCTCCGATCTAACAACGCATGTAAGCCTGTTTGGTTTTATTGCAGGATACGAAAAGCGTATTTACAAAGAACAGGATCCCGTAAATATTGAAGCAGCAGAATTAATGGGCAGGTTGCACGATAAACTAAAAGCCATTGGCTACACCGGCCACCAGTTAGAGTTGTATTTAGTACGTTTATTGTTTTGCCTCTTTGCAGATGATACCAATATTTTTGAAAGAGACAGCCTGCATGAATACTTTGAACTGAAAACAAGTGAAGATGGCAGCGACCTGGCCAGGGCCATCGCTGAACTTTTCCAGTTATTGAATACGGCGCCGGATAAACGCTTTAAAAACATTGATGAAAGCCTTGCCGTATTCCCTTATGTGAATGGAAAACTGTTTGAAGAAAATTTACCATTAGCAAGTTTTGACGGCGATATGCGAAAGATATTGCTCGATTGCTGCCTGCTGGATTGGGGTAAAATATCGCCCGCCATTTTTGGGTCACTTTTTCAAAGTGTGATGGATAGTACGGCCCGCAGAAATTTAGGCGCACACTATACCAGTGAAAAAAATATCCTTAAACTCATTAAGCCATTATTTTTAGATGAACTGTATAAAGAATATGAAACGGTAAAAGACAGCAAGGCCAAGCTGCAAAAATTTCATGATAAAATAAGCAAGCTGCGTTTTTTAGACCCCGCCTGTGGTTGCGGTAACTTTTTAATTATTGCCTACCGGGAATTGCGCCTGCTGGAAATTGAAGTAATAAAAACCCTGCTCTTTAAACACGAAAAACTAAGAACAGAAGTTGCCGCCAATGCAGGCATAGATGTAGGGCAACTGATAAAATGCGATGTAGACAGGTTTTATGGGATAGAATATGAAGAATTTCCTGCACAGATAGCCCAGGTAGCCATGTGGCTTATAGACCACCAGATGAACCAGTTGGTAAGCCAAACATTTGGCGAGTATTATGTACGCTTACCCTTACGCAAAAGCGCTACGATAAAAAACGGGAATGCTTTGCAGGTTGACTGGCAGGGTTTGATAGATCCGATGCCGTGGGAGAAAGAGCAGGAACGTTATCATTATATTTTAGGGAACCCGCCGTTTATTGGCACGGCATATCAAACGGAAACACAAAAAACAGATGTAGAAAAAATATTTGCTGGTGTTAATTCTTCTGGAATGCTTGATTATGTTACCGCCTGGTATATTAAGGCTGCACAATACATGCAGCAAATAAATGAAATTGATGAAAATTTTTTACCAAAGACAAGAGTTGCATTCGTAAGTACAAATTCGATTTCGCAAGGTGAACAAGTTGGTATTCTTTGGAATGAGTTATTTAATCAATACCAATGCAAAATTCATTTTGCCCACCGTACATTTAAATGGAATAATGAAGCAAAAGGTAATGCTGCTGTACATGTTGTTATAATTGGGTTTTCAAATTTTGATATTTCGGAGAAACTAATTTACGAATATGAAAATATTAAGGCAGAGCCACATGAAATAACAGTCAAAAATATAAACCCTTATTTAGTGGGGGCGAGTGATAATTTCTTAAAATCTATTTCAATGCCTATTGGCAATGTTCCCAAAATGCAATCTGGTAGCGCATCGAGGGACGGTGGTTTTTTGATATTGACAAATAACGAAAAGATTGAGTTAGTTAACAATAGCCCTAAAGCTGAAAAATATCTCAATCGTTTTATTAGTGGGGATGATTTTATTAATAATATTATCAGGTGGTGTATTTGGCTTAAAAATGCTAACCCTTCCGATTTTAGGGATGTTAAGGAATTTCAAGAAAGATTTAAAGAAGTAAAAAGGTTTAGAGAAAAAAGTACGAGAAGTGGGACTAATAAAATGGCTGACCTGCCTTATTTATTTGCTGAGGAAAGGCAGCCTGATCATGATTTTCTTATACTCCCTAAGGTGTCTTCAGAAAATAGAAAATATATTCCAATCGCTTATTTATCGAAAGACTTTATTGTTTCGGATAAAACATTTGTCGTGCCTCATACAACACCATATCATTTTGGTATATTAACTTCTTTAATGCATATGACATGGATGAGATATACATGTGGAAGATTAGAAAGTCGTTATAGTTATTCAAATACCATCGTCTACAACAACTACCCCTGGCCCGAAAACCCAACTCTCAAACAAAAAGAAGCAATAGAAAAAGCAGCACAGCAGGTATTAGATTCAAGAGCTGTTTTTCAGAACCCCCCTTCGGGGGGCAGGGGGGCCAGCCTCGCCGATCTATACGACCCCAATACCATGCCGCCTGCATTGGTAAAAGCTCACCAGGCATTGGATAAGGCAGTAGATCTTTGTTACCGCAGCCAGCCATTTATTAATGAAACCAAAAGAATAGAATTTTTATTTGAGTTGTATGACCGTTATACTGCCGGGCTTTTTATAAAAGAAAAAAAGAGCCGTACAAAAGCTAAATAGTAATACCTGTGTTTGGGAAAAACACCCATTCATTTCCGTTATTTTCTTCCCTGCTTTGTTTTCAAAACATTAGAACTTGAAGTACCTTTCCTCCGGGGAATTATAGCATCATGGCTAAAGCCATTCTGAAGGAAGCCCTTCCTCTAACCCCAGGCTAAAGCCTGGGGTTACGGAGATAGGCGGCACTATGGGCTTCAGCCCTGACCTACTCTCTTGGGGTGAAGTATGAGATCATGGCTAAGCCATTCTGTG
>JANNBU010000201.1:0-2804 GCA_031385805.1 Ferruginibacter sp. | reverse complement strand
GAACTTACTAAGAATTTTGAACCCGGTTTGCTTGAAAGCAAATGGTACCAACACTGGTTGGATAAAGAATATTTTAAAAGCACTCCCGATGGCAGGGAACCTTATACGATCGTAATGCCCCCTCCGAATGTAACCGGTGTGCTTCATATGGGTCATTGCCTCAACAATACCATCCAGGATATTCTGATACGCCGTGCCAGGATGCAGGGCAAAAATGCCTGTTGGGTGCCGGGCACAGATCATGCTTCTATTGCTACGGAAGCTAAAGTAGTTGCCATGCTGAGGGAAAGAGGCATCACAAAATCTTCCTTGAGCAGGGATGAATTTTTGGGTTATGCCTGGGAATGGAAAGAAAAATACGGTGGTATTATTTTACAACAATTAAGAAAACTTGGATTCAGCCTTGATTGGGACCGCACTTCTTTTACCATGGACAAGGATTATTATGAATCTGTGATAAAAATATTTGTTGCCTTACATAAGAAAGGCGTCATCTACAGGGGGAAACGCATGATCAACTGGGATGTGAAAGCATTGACAGCGCTGAGTGATGAGGAAGTAATCAGGAAGGAAACTAAGCAGAAATTGTATCACTTACAGTATAAGATAGACGACGGACAACCGACGACCGACAACCGAAATGCAGCATACATTACAATTGCGACTGTTCGTCCTGAAACTATCATGGGCGATACAGCCATCTGTGTGCATCCTGATGATGAGCGTTACAAACATTTGCATGGAAAGTTCGCTATTGTTCCATTGATCAATCGCCGCATTCCTATTATCACTGATGAATATGTAACCATGGATTTTGGTAGCGGTGCATTAAAAGTTACCCCGGCACATGATATGAATGATAACCAGTTGGGGCAAAAACACGGACTGGAAGTTGTTGATATTTTTAATGATGATGGTACATTGAATGCAGAAGCACAGATCTATGTGGGATTGGATCGTTTTGAAGCAAGAAAAAAAATAGTTGTTGAACTTGAAGAGAAGGGCTTCTTATTAAAGACAGAAGATTATACCAGCGAGGTTGGCTATAGTGAACGCACAGACGCAGTGGTGGAGCCACGTTTAAGTTTACAATGGTGGGTAAGTATGAAAGATATTGCTACCCCTGCATTGAAAACAGTTATGGATGAAGAAATAAAATTTTATCCACCAAAATTCAGGAATCTGTACCGGCATTGGATGGAGAATATCAAGGACTGGTGTATCAGCCGCCAGCTTTGGTGGGGACACCGGATACCTGCGTGGTATGATGCTGAAGGGCGTTTCGTTGTAGCGGAGAATGAAGTGGAAGCGAAAGAAATATTCAATATCCAATATTCAATACCCAATGCTCAATTGAAGCAGGATGAAGATTGTTTGGATACCTGGTTCTCTTCCTGGCTATGGCCTTTCGAAGTTTTTAAAGGATACAGTGATTCTAACAATAAAGAAATTAAATACTACTACCCTACCAATACATTGGTAACTGCTCCGGAAATCATTTTCTTCTGGGTGGCCAGGATGATCATGGCGGGTTTTGAATTCATGGATGAAAAACCTTTCCAGTCTGTTTACTTTACAGGAATTGTAAGAGATAAGCAGGGAAGAAAAATGAGTAAGAGTTTAGGTAATTCTCCCGACCTGTTGGGATTGATCGACCAATACGGTGCCGATGCAACACGTTTTGGAATTATGATCGCTTCTCCTGCGGGCAACGATATTTTATTTGATGAAAGTGCATTGGAACAGGGAAGGAATTTTAATAATAAGATGTGGAATGCGTTGAAGTTGGTGAAGCTTTGGGCGAGTAGGGAATCGGAAAGGGCTAGTGGCGAGTGGGGAGTGGCAAGTGGGGACAGTCCCACTAGCCAAGCCCCACTAGCCACTAGCTTTGCTACTATATGGTTTGAAAGCAGGTTAAATGAAGTAAAAAGCCAGGTGGATGGGATGATGGATCAATTCAGGTTGAGCGAAGCTTTGAAAACAATTTACTCACTGATATGGGATGATTTCTGTAGTTGGTATTTGGAATGGGTAAAACCTGGTTTTGAACAACCGATCGATGCGGCTGTTTATAAAAAAACAATTTCATTCTTTACTGAGTTGATGCAATTGCTGCATCCGTTCATGCCATTTGTAACAGAAGAAATATATCATTTGTTAGATGAAAGGAGTGATGATCTGTGTGTGAGACAATTTGGGAATGTTGTTGCCACTGATTCATTGATTTTAGATAAAGCTGTTTTACTGAAAGACGTTATCACCGGATTGAGAGACGTTAGAAATAAACAACAAATAAAGCCAAAAGAATCAATTGAATTATTCATAGATACATCCAATGAAGAGATTTATAAGTCAATTGAAAATATTTTATCTAAACAGGTGAATGCCAAAACCATTTCTTATACAAATTCCACTATCACTGAATCGATCTCCTGTGTAATTGGAAAAGACAAATTCTATATTAAAACAGAACAACCATTAAATACGGGAAGCCAGAAAACTGACCTGCTGAAAGAACTGGAACATTTAAAAGGATTTTTAATATCTGTTGATAAAAAACTGGGCAATGAAAAGTTTGTAAGCTACGCAAAGCCAGAAGTATTGGCATTGGAACAAAAGAAAAAAGCAGATGCTGAAACAAAGATCAGGATCATTGAGGAAAGCCTGGCTGCACTTTGAGGCCTCACCCCAGCCCTCTCCAAAAGACTACTGTGTGGACACATTTTTTGAGAAAGGAATAATATAGATCTTTGACATATGGTAGAATTAATAAACTCATTTCCAGACTTTACAGGGTCTTTTGG
>JANNBU010000182.1:0-19416 GCA_031385805.1 Ferruginibacter sp. | reverse complement strand
GCATGGGTTGTAATGCAGCCTTGATGACAAAAAAAGTAATTGATAATTCATTTGAAGTATTAAGTATCCAGATGATGACGGTATTGCAGGCGATAGATTACTTAGAATGTGTGTCGAGATTATCGTCTGAAACATTAAACGTTTATACAGAGATCAGGAAAATATTCCCTAAGTTTATTGAGGATAAACCTAAATACAAGGACCTGGAAAAGATCAAAAAATATTTCGAAAAATCTGACCCTGTTATTTCTTTCAAACTGGGGACCATACCATCAGCATTGATTTCCTGATGTAATGATAAAAGATACTTTGATGCGATCATCAATACATTTTAATAAATTTAAGAACGAAGCATAAGGGTTAATAACCCGATTAAAAAAACCGGTACCAAGAATGAAATTTGCATTAGTTACAGGCGGGTCAAGAGGAATAGGAAGGGCAGTTTGTCTTCAACTGGCTGAGATGGGATATAACATCCTCATCAACTACAAATCGAATGAAACAGAAGCCAATCAAACACTTGCTTTAATAAAGGAAAAAGGGGTGGATGGAGAGCTCATACAATTTGATGTGTCGGATAAGAACCAGGTGCAATCGGCATTGGGTAACTGGATGGAAACCAACAAGGATAAAGTAATTGAAGTATTGGTAAACAATGCCGGTATCCGCGAAGATGCTTTGATGATGTGGATGAAGGATGAACAATGGGATAGCGTTATCAATACAAGCCTTGGTGGATTCTTTTATGTTACAAGGTTAGTTGTAAACAGTATGCTGATGAAAAAATACGGAAGGATCATCAATATTGTTTCACTTTCGGGATTGAAGGGATTGCCCGGGCAAACAAATTATTCAGCAGCAAAAGCCGGTGTTATCGGTGCAACAAAAGCACTGGCACAGGAAATAGGAAGAAAGGGTATAACAGTAAATGCAGTTGCTCCCGGTTTTATTAAAACAGATATGACCGGTGACCTCAATGAAGCTGAACTGAAAACCATGATACCCTTAAAACGTTTTGGGCTACCCGAAGAAGTTGCACACACGGTTGGTTTTCTTGCTTCAGCAGGTGCATCCTATATTACAGGAGAAGTTATTTCAGTGAACGGAGGATTGTATTCTTAGATATAAATCATCTTTATGTTTAACAAACCTCATTGATAGAAGAATCATACTCCCCTCTCAGAAGGAGAGAGCCTGTCCCGACCTATCGGGAGGCTGGGGGTGAGGCTAAATAAAAAAAATGAACAGAGTCGTCATAACAGGAATGGGTATTTATTCATGCATCGGCAAAAACCTCGATGAAGTGCGTGACTCCTTGTACAAAGGAAAGTCGGGCATTATCCTCGATCCTTCGCGTAAAGAATATGGATACCGTTCCGGCTTAACAGGTTTTGTTGAAAAGCCCGATCTGAAAAGTTCATTGGATCGCAGGGCAAGGATCATGTTGCCCGAGCAGGGAGAATATGCTTATGTTGCAACAGTAGAAGCATTGAAAAATGCTGGTATAGATGCTGATTATATTAATGACCATGAGATCGGGATATTCTATGGCAATGACAGTTCGGCGAAAGCAGTTATAGAAGCCAATGATATCATCCGCGAAAAAAAAGATACCATGCTGGTGGGTTCAGGATCGGTTTTTCAAACAATGAATTCAACCGTTACGATGAACCTGGCAACCATTTTTAAGTTAAGAGGTGTAAACTTTACGATCAGTGCGGCTTGTGCAAGCGGTTCTCATTCGATAGGGCTTGGCTATCATTTTATTAAAACAGGTTTACAGGATTGTATTGTTTGTGGCGGCGCCCAGGAAATCGGGCTTTATTCGATGGGTAATTTTGATGCTTTATCTGCATTTTCCATTCATGAATCAACGCCAACAAAAGCTTCCAGGCCATTCGACCGTGACCGCGACGGGCTGGTTCCAAGCGGCGGGGCTGCAACGGTGATCCTGGAAAGCCTTGAATCTGCTCAAAAACGTGGGGCTACTATACTGGGAGAAGTAGTGGGGTATGGCTTTTCATCCAATGGGGCACACATCTCAAACCCAACGGTAGACGGGCCTGCGAGGTCATTATACATGGCATTGAAAGATGCAGGATTGCAGTCGGCAGATATTGATTATATCAATGCACATGCTACTTCAACACCTGCCGGTGATTCAAGTGAAGCAAGGGCCTTACATGAAGTTTTTGGGGCAAATAAACCCTATATAAGTTCTACCAAATCAATGACCGGCCACGAATGCTGGATGGCAGGGGCCAGTGAAATTGTTTATTCCGTGCTCATGATGCAAAACGCATTCATAGCACCCAATATAAATTTCGAAAATCCTGATGAAGATTCTGCAAAATTGAATATAGTAAAAAGTACTATTGAAAAAGATATAGTTGTATTTTTGTCCAACTCCTTTGGATTTGGAGGGACTAACTCATCGCTTATTATTAGAAAAATGCAATAATATTGCTGCTTATGGAAAAGAAAGAAATTATTGAGAAGATACACTCATTTCTGATAGAGGAATTTGAAGTGGAACCCGAAAAGATCATACCCGAAGCCAATTTAAAAGAAACGCTTGGTTTAGACAGCCTGGATTATATTGATCTTGTTGTAGTAATTGAAAGCAATTTTGCTTTTAAGGTAAAACCTGAAGATTTTACCAATATTGCTACTTTCCAGGACTTTTGTGACTACGTGATATCCAGGGTAAATTCAAAAGAACTGGTATAATGTCTTTATGGCAAGGAAAATCAAAAGGAAATAAGGCTGGCTATCAGATTTTTGTTTGGATATTAAAAAATTTTGGTGTGCTGCCTGCTTACTTCCTGCTGAGGTTCGTTGTGCTGTATTTTTTTTTATTTTCTTGTAGATCTTCCCGTCAGGTTTATTCTTTATACCGTTACAGGCTTGGATATAGCCGCATAGTTTCTATCTTCAAACTTTACAGGAATTATTATTTATTAGGTCAAAGTATTATTGACAAAGTTGTTGTGATGTCCGGCATCAAAAATAAATTCACTTACAATTTCGATGGAGAAGAAAATCTGAAGGAAATAGCTTCTTTGCAAAAAGGAGGAATGTTACTGAGTGCCCATATCGGTAACTGGGATATTGCCGGCCATTTTTTAAATCGCTTAGATACCCGTATCAATATAGTTATGTTCGATGGCGAACAGGAACAAATAAAAGAATACCTTGCTTCAATAACCGGAGAGAAAACTGTGAATATCATTTTTATTAAAAATGACCTTTCACATATTTATGAAATAAGTGATGCATTTAAGAACAATGAACTGGTTTGTATGCATGCCGATCGTTTTTTGGAGGGAAATAAAACTTTGACAACAGATTTCCTGGGAGAAAAAGCACGGTTCCCGATGGGGCCATTTGTACTTGCTACGAAGTTTAAAGTACCTGTTTCGTATGTTTTTGCGGTGAAGGAACGTAATTTGCATTATCACTTATTTGCAAGTAAAATAAAAAATTACGATCACCTGGATAAAGAAATTGTTATGCAGGAAATGCTTGCAGCGTTTGCAAAGGAAATGGAGATAAAAGTTAAGCAATACCCTGAGCAGTGGTTTAATTATTATAATTTTTGGAATTGATGAAAAAGTTTAGAATGTTTAGAAGGGTTTAGGAAGTTTAGTTTTGTATTTCTCAGCTTCCCTAATATAAAAAATTTTAATCGTGTAGAGCTCAAGCCCCTCTCCTTCAGGAGAGGGGTTGGGGTGAGGCCAAAAATGACAACAACACAAAACATAGAATCCTGCATCCCCCAAAGGCCACCCTTTGTGATGATAGACTCAGTAACATATTCTGATGAAAAAATTACACGCTCTACATTCAAGATAAAGGCAGATAATATTTTTGTTGAAAATGGTTATTTAAAAGAACCGGCATTGGTAGAAAATATTGCACAAACTGCCGCAGCAAGGGCGGGGTATATTTCGCAAACAGAGAATAAACCGGTGAGTTTGGGTTATATCGGCGCCATCAAAAACCTGGTAATAACAGGGTTCCCCAAAATAAACGATGAAATAATCACTGAAATTACAATAGAAAATCAGATTTTTGATGTGTCGGTAATATCCGGAAAGATCAGTTGCAATGAGCAGGTTTTAGCTCAATGTGAAATGAAAATCTTTATTAGCAATCAATAAAACTTCGATCATGAAACGTACTATCAAACTTAGTTGCCTTTTCGCTCTTATTTTCTTCTTTGGAAATATAACAACAGTCTCTGCACAAACTTTAAAAGATTTTTTAAATAGCAGTGAAACAACAACCGTTTACCTTGGAATTGATTTCACCAAAGCCAGGCTTATCAATAGTCCTACCGCTAACCCGATGGATATAAAAAACCGCATATACAGGAGTATCAATGATGTGGTTGTGAATGAACCGAAAAATTTTAATTTTTCAGAAGCATTTCATAAGTCCGGCGTTTCAAGCAACCTTAGCGCAGTACATGCAAGGAATGAAAAGATAAATGCGGAAGAGATTGTATCATCTAATGTAGATGATTTCAGCCGTTTAAAAGAAAGTGATATCGCAGCTGCTGTAAAAGCATTGAATATCGAGAGTAAAAAAGGAGTGGGAATATTATTTGTATTTGAAGCCATGAAAAACATTGATAAAAGTGATGACATAGCTTCTGTATGGACAGTATTGATCGACCTTCAAACAAAAAAAGTAATACTTTCCGAGCGTTCCGAAGTAAAAGCAAAAGGTTTCGGTTTTAGAAATACATGGGCATCAGTTATCAAGTTTACTTTGAAAGAGATTGAAAAGAAAAAATACAAAGAGTGGAAAGAAAAACACGGCAGCTGATCTAATAGTTAGTATGAAGAAATTAAGCAATCGCACAGAAGTATTGGTTCGTTTTAATGAGGCCGATCCATTGGGAATCGTTTGGCACGGTCATTATATCCGTTATTTCGAAGATGGCAGGGAAGCATTTGGGAACACACATGGGCTTGGTTACTTAGATGTATATAAACAGGGATTTGTGATCCCGATCGTAAGTGTACATTGCGAATTCAAACGTTCTTTGCGGTATGGTGACCGGGTTATTGTTGAAACAAAATATATTCCCTGCGAAGCCGCAAAAATGAAATTCACTTATCGCTTGTTCAATGCAAAAACAGATGAGTTGGTTGCTACCGGTTCTTCTGTACAGGTTTTTTTAGATAAGAAAGATTCTATACTTCAATTATCCAATCCACCATTTTTTGAAGAATGGAAAAAAGAACATGGGTTGTAGTAATTAAAAATATTAAAACAGATTTTTATATTATCCTGAACCCTTTAAATAAGATAGATTCCACTCCCCTCTCCTCCAGGAGAGGGGCTGGGGGTGAGGTTTAACAATCAATAAATGAAAGACATCTACATCAGTTCAGATAATATTTTATCTCCCATCGGTTCTACTTCTGTTGAAAATTTTGAGCAGTTGTCAAAACTGGTCTCGGGAATAAAACAGCATGAAAATACCTCTATGTCTGAACAACCTTTTTATGCTTCCTTGTTTAACGGCAATGAAAATTTCATAGATAATAACAGCAATGGATCTTATACAAAATTTGAGCAATTGCTGATCGCTTCTATCAGCGATGCATTAAAGAACAGTAAAGTACAACCGGGCGATAAAAAAACGGTTCTCATCATTTCTTCCACCAAAGGGAATATAAGTTTATTAGAAACAGCAGCAGCCGATCCTTTATTGAAAGAAAGAATAGCATTGCATCATTCTGCAAAGCTGGTAGCTGAATATTTTCAGTTTGCCAATCAACCGGTGATAATTTCCAATGCCTGTATCTCCGGGTTGCTTGCTATCATAACAGGCATGCGTATGATACGATCCGGACAATATGAACACGCCGTGATCGCAGGCGCTGATGTAATTTCAAAGTTTGTGTTATCAGGTTTTCAATCTTTCCAGGCTATAAGCTCCGGCCCCTGCAAGCCATTTGATGAAACAAGGGATGGAATAAATTTGGGAGAAGGCGCAGCTACTATTATTCTTTCTTCCAACAAAGAATTTTCCCGGGGAATAAAAATTGCTTCCGGTTCTGTAAGCAACGACGCCAATCATATTTCCGGTCCTTCACGAACTGGCGAAGAACTTTGCCAGGCAATTCAGAAAGCAATGAATGATGCAGCACTTTCATCAAAAGATATTGATCTTATCTCGGCACATGGTACGGCTACAATTTATAATGATGAAATGGAAGCAAAAGCCATCACACTGGCAGGATTGGAATCTGTTCCCCTAAATAGTTTGAAAGGTTATTATGGCCATACATTGGGTGCAGCAGGGTTAATTGAATCCATTGTTTCCATTCATTCATTAAGGGAAAACCTGATATTGCCAACTGCAGGATTTAAACAAATGGGTGTAACAAAACATATAAATGTTTCCAATTCTTTACAACGAACTGAGTTACTCCATTGCCTCAAAACAGCTTCGGGTTTTGGAGGTTGTAATGCAGCAATCATAATAAGTAAACAGTAATTTTTTTAAAAACTAAAAACAATTTTTTTAATGAGCTTTTTCAGTAAGGATGAAATAACAGCATTTGAAGCAAAGGAAACAGCACAATGGATCGCTTTCGGCCCTGTGATTTTTCAATCTGCACAGGCACTCAGGAATACAGGTATTTTAAAAGTAGTTGAAGAAAGCAGTTCAATTGGTTTAACAATTCCTGAAATTTCGGAAAAAGTAAAACTGCCGGTATATGGCGTAAGGGTCTTGCTTGAATCGGGTTTAGGCCTGGGCCTGGTGCTGGTAAACAATAAAAGATATACATTGGGAAAAACGGGTTATTTTATTTTACATGACCGGTTAACAAAAACCAATATGGATTTTGTCCAGGATGTGAATTATAAAGGGTTTTTTCACCTCGAAGAAAGTATCAAAACTGGTAAACCCAAAGGACTAAAAGAATTTGGCGAATGGAAAACCATCTATGAAGGATTGGCACATTTACCCGAGCAGGTACAAAAAAGCTGGTTCAGTTTCGACCATTATTTTTCTGATGATGCTTTTCCGTATGTATTGCCACTGGTGTATAAGAACGGAGTTAAGAACCTGCTCGATATAGGTGGCAATACCGGAAAATGGGCCATTGCATCTGCAAATTATTGTCCGGATATTCATATAACCATTATGGATCTTCCAGGCCAGGTTAACATTGCAAAAACAAAAATTAAAGAAATAGGATTGCAGGATCGGGTATCTTTCCTGCCGGTAAATATTTTAGACGAATCAGTAAAATTTCCAAAAGGATTTGATGCCATTTGGCTAAGTCAGTGCCTGGATTGTTTTTCAGAAACAGAGATCGTTTCTATTTTAGAAAGATGCCATGATGCAATGGATGATGAAGCGAGGCTGATAATATTGGAGCCGTTCTGGGACAGGCAAAAATTTGAAGTTGCCGCTTTCTGTTTGCAGCAAACCTCCCTATATTTTACCGCTATGGCAAATGGTAACAGCCAGATGTACAGCGCTGAAGTTTTTTTTGAATGTATTGAACAAGCCGGTTTTGAAATTGTTGAGGAAGTCAATAACATTGGTTTAAGCCAGACACTATTGAAATGTAAGAAAAGAAAATAAAACGATATTATATCACTCAGATGAAAAGAGAAAAAGTTGATGTGCTGGTAATTGGAGCCGGTCCTTCGGGAACGGTTGCCGCTTCTATCATTAACAAAGCAGGATTTAAAGTTAAGATCGTTGAAAAATTAAAATTTCCACGCTTTGTAATTGGTGAAAGCCTGTTGCCACGTTGCATGGAAGCATTGACAGAAGCCGGTTTTGTAGAAGCAGTGAAAGAAAAAAAATTCCAGGAAAAATTCGGGGCCAAGTTTGTAAAGAATGGCAAGGTTTGTGATTATTTTTTCGCCGACCAGTTCACTAATGGCTGGAGCTGGACCTGGCAGGTTCCGAGAGCAGAGTTTGATAAAACACTTGCCGATACTGTTGAAAAAATGGGTGTGCCTGTCAGTTATGAAACAACCGTAACAGGAATTCAATTCAATGGTTCAGATTCCGTAACCACCGTAGAAGATATTGATGGAAATAAAACTGAAATAGAAGCCCGGTTCATTGTTGATGGAAGTGGTTATGGGCGGGTTATTCCACGTTTATTTAATCTCGATAAACCTTCTAACCTTGCGCCACGAAAAACTTTGTTCACACATGTGGTGGATGTTAAACGGTCTATGGATGATGAACCCAACCGCATAACCATCATCGTTCATCAAAAAGGAATATGGATATGGGTAATCCCTTTTTCAAACGGAAATACTTCTGTTGGTTTTGTTGGTGATCCGGAATTCTTTAAAGATCTTGAAGGTAACAATGAAGAACAATTGCGTGCATTGGTAGCATCTGAACCTTATCTTTCCGAACGCATGAGAAATATTGAAATAGTTTTTGAACCCAGGGTTTTGGAATCATGGTCTACCACATCTTCTACATTTTATGGAGAAGGTTTTGTACTTACAGGTAATGTAACAGAATTTTTGGATCCTGTTTTTTCATCGGGTGTTACCCTGGCAACTGTTTCGAGCCAAATCGCTGCAAAACTTGTTATCCGAAAACTGAATGGAGAAAATATTAACTGGGATAAAGAATATACAGAACCCATGATGCAGGGTGTAAATACTTTCCGCTCTTATGTAATGGCGTGGTATGAAGGTACATTGGATACCATTTTCTTTGCAGACAAGCCAAACCAGAAAATAAAAAATATGATCTGTTCTGTATTGGCAGGTTATGTGTGGGATCAGGATAATCCTTATGTGAAAAATCATGATACCGCATTGGTAAAACTGGCAAGGATAATCAATATTGAAAAAGCATTATCAGAAAATTAAATATTGCTTTGAGTATAGAAAAATATATTAGTTCCAGTTGTATTATCAGCGGTCATGTTGTTTATAAAAATGGAAAAGCCATATTTGAGAACAAGGCTGTTGATCTGAATGATTTCCTGGTTTCAGTTTACCATCATTTCGAAATAAAGTATCCCAGGTTTTATAAAATGGATAACCTGAGTAAACTGGGATGGCTGGCAACAGAAATTTTATTAAAAGACAGTTTTAATACTTTTGATTACAAACCCGAAGCTGTTGGTATTGTATTGGCAAACGCCAGTTCAAGTTTAGATACCGATATTAAATATTATGAAACGGCAAAAGATATTGCCAGCCCCGCCTTGTTTGTTTACACATTGCCAAATATTGTAATTGGTGAGATAAGTATCCGGCATCATTTCAAAGGTGAGAACGCTTTTTTCATTACAGAAAAATTCGATGCAGGATTTTTGGAAGATTATGTGAGTAACCTCTTAAATAATAATATCTTGCAGGCCTGTATTTGCGGTTGGGTGGAATTATTGGATGACCAATACAAAACTGTATTATTTTTGGTTGATAGGAATAAAGCCGATACAGGAAAATTGTTTACAAAAGAGAATTTAAATAAAATATACCAGTCAGAAAATGGATAAATTAATGTCGGATCTGAAAACACAGATCATTGCTCAATTGAATTTGCAGGATGTAAAACCGGAAGATATAGGAGACGATCAGCCACTTTTTATGGAAGGACTTGGACTGGATTCAATTGATGCCCTTGAATTGATCGTTTTATTGCAGCAAGAATATAAGATCAAACTTTCCAATGCGGATGAAGGACCGAAAGTATTCCGTTCTGTTAGAACAATGGCTGAATATATTACTGCTCATCAAGCAAAGAATGCATAAATAATGGAAAAGCCCGTTTTTGTTGCCGGCACAGGTATCATTTCAGCAATTGGAAAAAATGTATCCGAATGCCTCGATGCCCTCGAAAACAGCAAAGCAGGAATGGGGCACATGCATTTTTTCGATTCTTTACACCGGGATAAACTTCCCGTGGCAGAAGTAAAGTTGAGCAATGATGATCTTGCAAAACTTTCCGGGTTACCAAACACAAAAAGCCGCACGGCACAATTAAGTCTCATCGCTGCCAGAGAAGCACTCATTGATGCAGGTATAGAAAACCTGTCTTCTTTAAGAACAGGATTTATTTCTGCCAATTCAGTCGGCGGAATGGATAAGACCGAAAAATTCTTTGCTGAATTTCTTTCCGATAATAATAAAGGCAGGCTGCGTGATGTAGTGGATCATGAATGCGGCAGTGCTACAGAATTGGTTGCTGATCAACTTGGCATTAAAGATTATGTTACAACGATCAGCACCGCCTGTTCATCTTCGGCCAATGCAATTTTTTTCGGAGCAAGGCTTATCAGAAATAATATATTGGATGTGGTGGTTGCGGGTGGCACCGATTCACTCACAAAATTTACCCTCAATGGTTTTAATACATTGATGATACTCGACGAAAAATTCTGCCAGCCTTTTGATGAGAACCGGAGAGGACTGAATCTTGGTGAAGGCGCCGGTTATATTGTACTGGTATCAGAAAAAGTTGCAGCAACATTGAAGAAAAGACCTGCGGCTACACTGAGTGGTTATTGTAATGCAAATGATGCGTATCACCAAACAGCTTCGTCGCCCGATGGAAACGGTTCCTTTCTTGCCATGAACGGAGCTTTAAAGAAAGCGGGTTTACAACCAGCAGATATTGATTATATAAATCTGCATGGCACTGGTACACAGAATAATGATATTGCAGAAGGAACTGCCATTAAACGTTTGTTTGATCCGCATTACCCTAAAATGAGTTCTACTAAAACCTTTACAGGCCATACTTTGGGGGCAAGCGGCGGAATAGAAGCAGTATTTTCGGTATTATCATTGCAACATGGAATAGTGTATCCCAATCTTCGTTTGGAAACGCCGATGAAGGATCTGCCATTTAATGTAGAAACCAAATTCACAAAAAATATTGAAGTAAAACATGTGCTTTCCAATTCATTCGGTTTTGGAGGAAATTGTTCATCCCTCATTTTTTCTAAAGTATTATAATGTATATACGGGCAACAGGAAATATCTCACCGCAAAAGACCTTTGGTCATCTCCCGTTAACGGAACTGGCAGCATATTCCGGTAACCGCCTGGCTTGCATAGAACCCGATTACAAAGAATTCATAGATGTAAAACAGATACGAAGAATGAGCCGCATCATACGCATGGGCGTAGCCGCAGCCATGGAATGTTTGCAGGAAGCAAATATTAAAGTACCTGATGCAATTATTACCGGTACTGCTTATGGCTGCATGGAAGATACCGGTTCGTTCATGACAAAAATGGTTGAGTTCAATGAAGAATTGCTTACACCTACTGCATTCATTCAATCCACACACAATACGATCGGCGCACAAATTGGGTTGATGCTGCAATGCAATCATTACAACAATGCATTTGTTCATAGGGGATTTTCTTTTGAAAGCGCTTTACTGGATGGTATGATGTTGCTGGAAGAAAAAGAGGTGTCAAATGTATTGGTGGGAGCTATTGATGAGATCACCAATATCAGCCATACTATATTGAACAGAATGGGCTTGTATAAACAAGGAAATTTATCAAATCTTGATATTTTTAAAACAAGATCAAAAGGAACGATCGCAGGTGAAGGAGCAGCATTTTTCTTATTAGCAAATGAACCATCTGCCAATGAGGATTACGCAAAGCTGGATGGGTTAAAAACTTTTTACAAACCAGCTGGTATAAAAGAAATAGAAGATAATATTACAGCCTTTCTTGCCCAGCATTCAATAACAACCGGCGATATTGACCTGGTAATAATAGGAAAGAACGGGGATGTAATGTCAGATAGAATATTTGAACAGTTATCCCAAACCATTTTCAGTAAGAATGCTACGTTGAATTATAAAAATTTATGCGGGGAATATCCAACGGCAAGCGCTTTTGCATTGTGGTTAGGGGCCAGTATTATTAAAACAGGAACAGTTCCGGCTGCATTAGAATATAATGGCTCAAAAGAAAATAAGATCAAACGAATTGTGATCTACAATCATTACCAGCACATCCATCATTCTTTATTTTTGGTTTCAGCATGTTAAACTTCAGGAATACAAATATTTTTTTTACTATTCTCCTCATTGTGATGATTGGGATCCATATAAAAACAGGGTTGCCTGTTTACATTTATCCTTTATTGTTTGTTGTTTATTCTCTCATTGTTTTTTACGGTTGCTATTATGTTGGTTCAGATTTTTTTATTAAGATCGTTTGCTCGGCAATTACTGATAAAAAGGAGATCGCCATTAGTTTTGATGACGGACCTGCAACAAATTATACTCCCGAAATATTGCAACTCCTGAAACAGGATAATATCAAAGCAACTTTTTTTTGCATTGGCAATCGTATTGCCGGTAATGAAAATATTTTGAAACAAATAAAGGATGACGGTCATATCATCGGCAATCATAGCTATTCCCATCATTTCTGGTTTGATATGTATTCTTCCAAAAAAATGCTGGATGATCTGAAGCAGATGGATCATGAAATGGAAAAAGTTATTGGAGTAAAGCCAAAATTATTCAGGCCGCCTTATGGTGTAACCAATCCTAATGTAAAAAAAGCGATCATTAATGGCGGCTATATTCCCGTTGGCTGGAGTGTAAGATCAATGGATACCGTAATTAAGGATGAAAAGAAATTGTTGGATAAGATCAATAAGTCTATAAAGCCCGGTGCTGTATTTCTTTTTCACGACACCAGTAAAACCACCCTGGATGCACTTCCTGCATTTATGAGAGAAGTTAAAAATAGTGGCTATGCAATCATCCCGTTGGATAAATTGTTAGATTTGCAACCTTATGCGTAAAATAATTTTAATAACACTGGTGCTTATTGCCGGGTTTTCTTCAAAAGCCCAGTATGCAGGTTATTCTCCTGTGACAGATCTTACAAAATTCAGAACTGAATTTGCCGCCGCTACACAAAAAACAAATTCCATTAAAAGCGATTTCACCCAGGAAAAAAACCTGAGCATGCTTTCCGAAAAAATCATTTCAAAAGGTAAATTCTGGTTTAAAAAAGAAAACCAGGTACGCATGGAATACAGTCAGCCTTATCAATACCTGATGATACTGAATAAGGACAAGGTTTTTGTAAAAGACGGACAAAAAGAAAATAAGATATCCACCAAATCAAATAAACTCTTTCAGCAGATCAATAAGATCATGATCGATTGTATGCAGGGGACAGCGCTCAATAACCCAGATTTTAAAACAAAGGTATTTGACAATAAAAATAATTCATTAGTAGAATTAACGCCGCTGACCAAAGCAATGAAGGGACTATTTAAATCCTTCAATGTTACTGTTGATAAAAAAGATTTTTCTGTTGTTAGTATTGAAATGCAGGAGCTGTCGGGCGACAATACCCTTATACGTTTTACAAACAAAGAACTGAATGCAACAATTCCGGATGCGATATTTACTATTAAGTAGCTGCCTGTTTTTTTTTCTGAGTTGTTCCACCACTCATAAGCAAACACAATTTGCAATATCCGATATAAGCAGTTTACAAAAATTCAAACCTGCCTTTACAGTTGCATTATACAATACACAGGTTGATGTGGTTGGCAATCACTTAAGCGGGTTGCTGATCATAAAAAAAATGCCCGACAGCAGCACAAGATTGGTTTTTTCAAATGAGATCGGTTTTAAATTCTTCGATTTTGAATTTTCTGCGGATGGGAAATTTAAAGTTTATTCTGTGATCAAACAGATGAATAAAAGATCTGTCTTAAAAACACTTCGCAAAGATTTTGAATTGATTTTGATGGATCACCTGGAAAATGTTTCAATACGGACAGAGAACGGACTTTTATATTATGTAGTTCCTCAAACAAAAGGATATAATTATTACATCACTGATAGTTTAGGGAATAAACTAATTCGCCTGGAACGGGCATCAAAAACCAAAACAGTTGTTGAAGCCTTCATGGAAAATTATATAAATGGAATACCCGATACCATTGGTATCTCACATAAAACATTCAATTTTACCATTGGATTAAAACGAATAGAAAGATAATGTTACTCAATAATTTTTTTACTATCAGCGACCTGGAAATAACCGGCTTTGATGTAAAAGCTGAGCTTTTAATAAATGCAGGCCATAAAATATTTGAAGGGCATTTCCCCGGACAACCGGTGGTGCCGGGTGTTTGCATGATGCAGATGGTTAAAGAAATCATAGAGGATGTTGTTCAAAAGAAAACAAACCTGGTAAAAGCGAATGAGATGAAGTTCCTTGCGATCATTGACCCCCGTCAAAACAATATCATCAGCACCACATTAAAATATACGATGGAAGAAAACGGCAACATGAATGTCGTTGCTGTGTTTTTTAAAGATGAGCTTACCCATTTTAAATTTAAAGGACAGTTTGTTTCTCAGTAGTTGTATTCACAACCGTTGTTGTTTCATGCTTTTCCGGTATCAGCCAGTTGATGATGTCCAGTAAGGGTCCGGTCATAAAAGTTGTTACCAGTGCCATCAATACCATCATAGCAAATATTTCGGGAGAAAGTATACCAAGATCATAACCGATATTTAAAACGATCAGTTGCATCAGGCCACGGGTATTCATGAGTACACCAATAGATAAACTATCTTTCCAGCTCTGCCCAACCATTCTTGCAGCAAGTGCGCTGCCACCGAATTTACCGGTAACGGCAACCAATAATATCCATCCGAATGTGATCCACAAATGTCCTTCATTCAGCAAGCCGATCTGTGTTCTCAATCCCGTTATCACAAAAAATAATGGAAGCAATAATACAATACTTACGTCTTCGATCTTATCAATAACAATTTTACGGAAGTTAAAACTGGCAGGCATGATCACTCCGGCAATGAATGCACCAAACAATGAATGTATGCCGATGATAGAAGTGATATAGGAAGATACGATCAGCATGATAAATAAGATCGCTATCACGGGCGTTCTCTTTTTTTCCTGGTTGGCATAAACATGTTCAAGCCTTACCAATGCAGGACGCACAACTTTCAACATCAGCAATACATACCCAACTGCCAAAGCAATGGTATATAAAACACTAATGGATGAACCTGATTTTACCAATGCAATTACAGCAGCTAATATGCACCAGGCAGTAAGGTCGTCAGCAGCAGCACAGGTAAGGGCCATGGCTCCAAGTTTTGATCGGGTAAGACCCTTTTCCTGTAATATCCGGGCAAGCACCGGAAATGCAGTGATGCTCATCGCAATTCCCATAAATAATGCAAAGGATAAGAATGTGATTCCTTCCGGGGCGTATTCCTTATAAATAAAATAGGCGAGGCCCATACCCAATGTATAAGGTATGATGATACTGGCGTGGCTGATGATCACAGCGCCATAGGCTTGCTTGCCAATAGCTTTCAGGTCCAGTTCCATACCAATGATGAACATGAAAAGTATCAGGCCGATCTGGCTCAGGAAATTCAGTGTTCCCAATGAAGCCGCCGGAAATAAAAAATGATTTATCTGTGGAAAGAACAAACCCACAATAGAAGGTCCCAATACAATACCCGCAACAATTTCACCAATAACAGCAGGCTGCCCTATCTTTTTAAATAAAAATCCAAACAGGCGTGCAAATGCTATGATGACAATGATCTGCAAAAGCAGTACAGACATTGGTTCAGTAAGATTGTGATTAAATGAATCGGTGAAAACCCGGAAACTATTATTTGTTGCAGGGCTATTTGCCAATTGTATTTGCTGAGCCGTCAGCGCAGGGTTTTGCAAGGCATGCCCCATTTCTAATATCCAATAAATAGCAGCGCCTGAAACGGCTATGGTCAGGATATAAAATAACGTACTCCATTTTGTTCTCATGTATATGGCAGGTTTTGATCCGGTATTTAGTTAAGATAAAGTTATCCGTTTTTTTATATTTAAAAGATTTTATTAAATCAATGTGAATTTGATTTTTGAACAGGGGATTAAGATACATTTGTAGCTGTTCTATGATACATGGCTTATAAATATTGTTATTAAATTAATGTGCAGTTTATGAAAAGACTATCTCTATTTTGCTTGCTGATCTTATTTTGCTCGTTGGCTCATGCCCAATTTGTA
Organism: Ferruginibacter sp.; assembly: GCA_031385805.1. Lineage (GTDB taxonomy): Bacteria > Bacteroidota > Bacteroidia > Chitinophagales > Chitinophagaceae > Ferruginibacter. Next base: position 3,339 of record JANNBU010000182.1, on the reverse strand, counting down.
CAAATAGCCGAAGGGCCTGTTTTTCCTGATCCCATACCCGGCGTTTCAAAAATATTGCAAATGAAGAATGGTAATACCATGTTCCTGCATATCAATCCTGATACGGCATGGAATATTCATGTTTATGAAGCCCAATACAAAGCAAAAACAGAAACGTATATAGAACCCGCATTCGGCAAACTGAAATCCGGTAATGTTGAAGGGATCTTTGAAATAAAAGCTGATGCCGTTGTAATGATAAGTAATACTGATGAAAATGCAGTGACACTTTACAGGTTGATCATTGATGGAACTACAGGAAAGTTAAAAGAGGAAAAACAAATTGCTTCACTCAAAATCAATCCTGCGAAAAAAGGAGATTCAAAAATGATCGCAGCACCGCAACCCGGAGTATATGTTAGAAAAGATCCCAATAGTGAAAACTATGCTGTTACCATCACCAATGTATTTGTTTCGGATACAAGCAAAAGAATTGAGATCATCCTGTTTGGAAATGACAACAAAGAAATAAACAGGGCCAGCTATTCGTCATCAACTGAAAAGTATAAATACATGCAGTATGTTGATATGGCCGTGATAGGTGCAGAAAAAGTTGCTGCATTGGTCTATGGATACAATATAAAAGACAAGGATGAAAAAGAAGGCGAACTTATTTTTGTTACGCTTGATAAAGGAACAAAAACTATTGTTACCAATGAAATGGATTATTCCAATGACCTGGTAATGGATCGTGGCATTACGAGGTATGACCCAAAAACAAAAAGATTGTTGATGCTGAGTACGGCTAACGTTAAAAGTGAATCCGGCAAAAGCAGCGCCTATCTTGGCTTTATAGACCTTTCTTCCAGGAAACTTTTGACAAATACAATCGTACCGGGAGAGAAACTGGAAAAAAAGTATGGGGAAGTATTTGGTAAAGGATCTGAATACCTGGCTGTTCCGCAAAACCTGTTCATCAATGATAATGGTACTGTCACTGTTATATTTGAAGAAATGGAAACGCTCAAAGAAAAAAACGGAGTGGGGCAGTCAGTAAGGAATGTAGCAGTGATCACTTATGATAATGATGTTGAATTAAAGAGCAACTATTTTATTCCAATGGATCATTATATTGCTGATAAGCCTTTACAATCTTTTTATCAATCAGCCAGGGAATTTACAGGGCAAGAATTTTTAAAAGACAACCAGTTCAAATCAGGTGTTTATATAAGTGATGGACATATCAGTGCTGTTTTGTTAAACGACACAGAACTCAATATCGGAACATCTAATTATAAAGCAGCCCGGTTTAAAGAAATAAATAACGCAGATGCATTTTATTACCTGCTGGGAGGTAACACTGCTGTTCCAAGAAGACAATATGTTTTTGGAAAACCTGCGGATAATGACAACCACAAAACCGGCGTGTTCACCGTGTATGATTACGATCGGGCAAACAATGTGCTGGTTACTTTAAAAACGGAAAAAGATGGGGAGCATTCGGGTGTTAAGATGGTGTGGTTACAACCAAATTAATGTTAGTGTGATACAGTAATTGAATTAGGTGTTGACGATCTATTGGCAATAGAAAATTCAAAAAAATTTACCAATATTAAGAATTAATTTAGATGCAAATTATTCATAAAATAGACGAATTCTTATTTACAATTTTCCCTAAATTAAAAATGGGGGGGGGTAATTTACTTATAATCAGTGAGTTAGAGCATTACTACACATATGGCCCTTTTAAACCAAAAGTAACAGTAGAAAATGAATGGGTAACAATACAAATTGATACTCCAACAATAATCTCTCAGGAAGCAGACTACAGAAAAACAGTAGCCCTTTGTGAAAAAGGAAAGTACACAGAAGCCAAACCAATTCTCAAAAATTTAATTGACAAGAACCCAACTAATTCGGAGTACCACCGCATTATGGGGCAAATATTTTCAGATGAAGGAGACCAGGAAGAAGCAATAAATTGTTTAATAGACGCACTTCGATGGGATTCTAAAAATGGATGGGCATTGTTAATGATGGGAAATATTTTTGCAAAATTCAAAAATGATGTTCCCACGGCAATGAAATATTATGATCAGGCTTTAATTGCCAATCCTGGTGACAATATTACAATTAATAATATTGGGGCAAACCTAATGCAACAAGGGAAACTGGAAGAGGCAAAAAAATATTTTTGGGAAGCGATAAAAATTAATGACAAATATCCCAATACACATTTTGCATTAGGTATGATTGCAGAAATGGAGAATGATTTACATTCTTCTTTTTACAGCATCATACAAGCAATCAAACTCAATAAAAACAGGGATGTACTTTATCAAAATTCGGTAAGGCAAGCATTTGATATTTCTAACAAAATAGTTGAAACAGTAAAAGGTAAAAAAATATTTAACGAATACAGGCATAAACTTGAAATTGATGGAGGAAAAGAAATCGATATTGTTGAAGATCCAGAAATTCCAACAGCAGCAAAAATTGAATTCGCAGAAAATTATAACAGGCCTAAACATATTGTTAGGTATAAACCGAACTATCCTGCAGTAGAACATTTAATAATGCATGAATTGGTTCACTTAGATTTTGTGATTGAAGCAAGGAAAGGGGAATTAAATCAACTCTTTATTTCTACACAGCAACATAAAGCTGAATTTATAAAAGGACTTGAGCAAACAATCAAAAAGTTTAAAAAAAATGGAATTTCCGAAAATTCAATTGCCAATTATTGCTCAAGCCTTTTTGATGGAATGAACCGGCAGATTTTTAATACCCCCATTGATTTATTTATTGAAAATTTCATTTTTAGCGAATATTCCGAATTAAGACCTTATCAGTTTCTTTCTCTGTATGCCCTTGTACAGGAAGGATTGAAGGCAGTAACGGATAAAAAAGTAGTTGATCTGTCGCCTAAAGACATTCTTTCAAAAAGTAAAGTATATAATATGGTCAATGCAATTCAATTCAAAGAATTGTTTGGTATTGACTTTCTAAAAGATTTCCAGGCTTCCCCTGTTGAATTAAAGCAGGCAATGGGTTTTTATGATGAGTACTTGCAATATAAGGATGACAAGGAACCCGCAGAAGAATATGAAATGGTTTTGCATTGGGCAAAAGATTTAAAGCTTGATAAGAACTTTGAACTCGTTAACGAAGTTGAATACAGGACAAAAAGAACTGATATAGACAATTTGCTCACTTCAATTGAAAAAGACCCATACGACTTGGAATCCAAAGACCCTTATAAGGAAAGGGAAATGAACAAATTTCAAAAGTCGCAGGAAAATATCGGTACAAATATGGCAGTTGTCATGTTTATGGTTGATGCATTGCAGTTTTTTGAAA
>JANNBU010000314.1:0-2884 GCA_031385805.1 Ferruginibacter sp. | reverse complement strand
GCCAATAACATAAACTCTTCAATCAACTGATGTGCTTCCTTACTTTCTTTTATTACAATGCCAATGGGTTTGCCGGTATCATCTAATTTAAATTTTACTTCCTGAGATGAGAAATTGATCGCCCCGTTATCAAACCTTTCTTTCCTGAATTTTTGCGCAAGATCATTCAACAATAAAATGGGTTTGTAATGCAACCCGTCTTTTGTTTCAATAGTTTGTTGTACTTCTTCATACGTAAAACGGTGATTGCTGTGGATGATCGTACGACCGATCCATTTGTGTTTGATCTCGGCCCGGTTGGTGATCTGGAAGATAACAGAGAAAGTGAATTTGTCTTCATTAGGTCTCAGGGAACACAATTCATTTGATATTTTTTCGGGCAACATGGGATTAACCCTATCTGGCAGGTAAACACTTGTGGCCCGTTTATAAGCAGCTTTATCAAGAATACTATCAGGTGTAACAAAATGACTTACATCGGCAATATGTACACCGATCTCATAATTTCCATTATCCAGGTTTCTTATGGAGATCGCATCATCAAAATCTTTTGCATCTTCGGGATCAATGGTGAATGTGAGAATATCGCGGCAGTCTTTTCTTTTACTTGTTTCTTCCCTGCTGATCTTACCCGATAATTTCTCAGCTTCTTTCAAAACTTCGGCTTCAAATGCGATCGGAAATCCGGCATCAATCAATATTTCTTTCATGGCCAGATCGGCTTCATCTGTTGCACTTAAAACTGTGATCACTTCACCCTGTGGTTTTTTATCCGATTTATCCCATTTTATAAGCCTTGCCACTACCCTTTCACCATCCTTCGCAGCATTCAGTTTTTCTACCGGTATATAAAAATCGGGAACCGGTCTTTCACCGCCTGCAACAAAGAATGCTATATTTTTATTTACCTGGACGTTACCTATAAAATCAACCTGCTTTCTTTCGACTACATCAATGACCTTTCCTTCTGTACGCCTGCCCCTGCCGGAATCATTGGAAACCTCCACCCTCACTGTATCTCCATGAAATGCTTTCCCGAAATCATTGGGTTTTACCAAAATATCCTTTTCCTGCCCTTCCACAATAACGTATCCCATTCCGCTACGGCTTATATCTAATTTGCCTTTTACTATTTTAGTTTGTGATGATCTTTTTTTACCTGGTTTTGCCTGTTTACTCATAATTTAATTACTTCTTTTCTATATATGATGACTGATTTGCTGTTATTTAATGCAGTAGTCATTCTATATGCAATGTACGCAATCTATTTGTTTTGATAAGTCACTGATGCGGCTGACAATGAAATGTTTAAAAGTTTATGATCATCCAAAACATATTTATACCAACTTTAGGCTAATGAAGATCATTACAAGAACGGTTTGGATATTATCGCTGGTAAGCCTGTTTACAGATATGGCCAGCGAAATGCTATACCCCGTGATGCCCTTATTTCTTAAGCAGGTTGGCTATTCGGCTGTTTTTATCGGGGTATTGGAAGGTGTTGCAGAAGCTGTGGCAGGATTAAGCAAAAGTTATTTTGGAAAAAAAAGTGATGCGTTAGGGAAAAGGTTGCCATTTGTACAACTCGGTTACAGCCTTAGCGCCATCAGCAAACCCATGCTTGCCATTTTCATCTATCCGTGGTGGATATTTTTTTCAAGAACGATCGACAGGTTGGGCAAAGGTATTCGCACTGGGGCAAGAGATGCGATGCTGAGCGATGAAAGTACAACGGAAACAAAAGGAAGGGTCTTCGGTTTTCACCGGAGTATGGATACAATGGGAGCAGTCTTTGGCCCTGCCATTGCATTGATCTGGTTGTATTTTAACCCGGAAAAATATCAAACACTTTTCATTATTGCATTTGCACCCGGATTGCTGGCGATTCTAAGTACCCTGCTCATAAAAGAAACCAAAAAGCCTGTTGCCGAAAAAAAAGAAATAATCAAAGCAAGGTTATTCGCATTTGCTTCTTACTGGAAGAATAGTCCTGCCGCATATAAAAAATTAATGACCGGCCTTTTATTGTTTGCACTGTTCAACAGCTCAGATGTTTTCTTACTATTAAAAATGAAGGAAAGTGGATTGAGTGATACATTTATTATAGGGATCTATATTTTTTATAACCTTGTTTTTGCATTGCTTGCCTACCCAATTGGTATACTTGCCGACAAGATCGGGTTGAAAAGAATTTTCATTGCCGGGCTTTTTGTTTTTGTAATTGTATATACAGGGTTTGCTTTTACCAATAATCTTTATGGTTTTATTTTGTTGTTTGCTTTGTATGGATTGTATGCTGCGGCTACCGAAGGGATCAGCAAAGCATGGATCAGTAATATGGTGCCAAAAAATGAAACGGCTTCTGCAATTGGTACCTATAGTGGGTTTCAGAGTATCTGCGCCCTTGTTGCCAGTAGTTTGTGTGGTTTTTTATGGTTTAGATATGGGGCTACTGTAACTTTCACGGTAACTGCTGCAGTAACGATGATTGCGGTCATTTACCTGGCTACTATACAATTTCCCAAACGCTGAAATTATCAATCTAACAATGATTAACTTTAACTAAAAGAAATTATGTACACTTACGATACCATTGTTGATGGGATAAACGGGCTGAAACAACGGGGATATAAAATTGATTTTAACATTGCATTTGACAAGATCATTTGCAGCGAAAATAAACATTCACTTGATCCTGCTGATTTTGAAATAACTGAAATGCACCGCTTTGAAGGGAATTCCGATCCGTCTGATGAAGATGTATTGTATGCGGTTGAATCAAAAGACGGGAAATTAAAAGGGATCATCACAAGCGCTTTTGGCATGTATGCCGATGGTGCTTCAACGGAGATGATTAAGAAATTAGCCCCTCTATCTCCCCGAA
>JANNBU010000144.1:0-10818 GCA_031385805.1 Ferruginibacter sp. | reverse complement strand
CAGGGCATAGACGATCGTTCTTCAACGATCCGGTTTGATTTTAATCCTTATGATGGATTTCATGCTCAGATTTTATCTCCAAAAGGAAGGGTTTATTTAGATCCTTATGCAAGAGGCGATCTTGATAATTATATTAGTTATTATCAAAGAGACAACCACAGGAATCCCGAATTTATCTGCGAAATACCTGAGATCAACGATATACAAAACAGGGAATCTGCTGTTGGAGGGATCCTTGCAGGCAACTGCAGGGGTTCACAATTATATACTTACCGGCTTGCTGTTGCCTGTACTGGCGAATATGCTGTTGCTGTTGGCGGTACTACCGCCCCGTTGCTTCACAGTAAAATTGTAACCACCGTTAACCGTGTTAATGGAGTTTATGAAACAGAAGTCTCGGTAAGGTTGGTATTAATAGCAAATAATAACCTGATCGAATTCCTGAACTCAGGCACTGACCCCTTTACAGGAAACAATAATGCAAGCACACTAATAACAGAAAGCCAGACACAAATAACAAGCCTCATCGGTTCTGCCAATTATGACATTGGGCATACATTCAGTACAGGTGCAGGTGGCCTTGCAGGGCTTGGTGTAGTTTGTAATACCAGTAATAAAGCAAGGGGCGTAACGGGTAATTCAAATCCAGTGGGTGATGGATTTGATATTGATTATGTAGCACATGAAATGGGGCACCAATTTAGCGGTAATCATACATTTAATGGTTCAACCGGTAGTTGCAGTGGTGGTAACAGGAATGCCACAACTGCCTATGAACCCGGAAGTGGTACAACGATTCAGGCCTATGCTGGGATTTGTGGTACAGACGATACGCAACCCAATAGCGATCCTTATTTTCATAGTGTCAGTTTTGATGAGATCAGCACTTTTGTAGAAGCCGGCGGAGCCAGTTGCAGGGTAGTGACCAGCACCGGCAATACGCTTCCTGTAATTACAGCCATGAATAACAATGGAGCAAATATTCCCATCAACACTCCATTTACTTTAACGGGGTCTGCAACAGATGTTGATGGTGACGCTATTACTTATAACTGGGAAGAATGGGATCTTGGTGCACAGGGAGCATGGAATGCAGGTGCAACAAGTACAACGGCCCCGCTATTTAAATCCCGGATACCCAAAACTTCAGGTAGCCGTACATTTCCTGATATTGCCATCATATTAGCAGGTTATCCTGCTAACCCCACAGCAACCATGAATGGATTAAAAGGTGAAACACTTCCAACCGTTGCCCGTGCCATGAAATTCAGGTTAACGGTAAGGGATAACCGGGCTGCCGGCGGAGGAGTTGTAACCGGTGGCAATGGCTGTATGGTTGGCTTTACAGGAACATTCCAGGTGAATACGATTGCAGGAACAGGGCCATTTATTGTAACTGCACCTAATGGAGGTGAAAATTTCCCCGGTACCTCATCACAAACAATTACCTGGAATGTTGCCGGATCGAATATTGCACCAATCAATGCTACTTCCGTAAAAATTTCTCTGTCAACCGATGGTGGTTTAAGTTTCCCTACTGTACTATCTGCAAGTACAACAAATGATGGGTCAGAAGTATTAACGATTCCCAATCTTCCAACTACAACCGCCAAAATAAAAGTAGAAGCAGTTGGCAATATTTTCTTTGATATTTCAAACAGCAATTTTACCATTACCAATGCTGCACCGGGATTTGATTTTAACAACCCTGCAGCTACATCTGTTGCATGCAGTGGACCAACATCAGCTGCCATAACACTTGGTACAATATCTTATTTAGGTTATACAACCCCGATAAACCTTTCTGCATCAGGTGTACCATCAGGAGCTACTCTCAGCTTCAGCACCAATCCGGTGGTTCCCGGCAACAGCACTGTTGTAACGCTTAATAATACAAATACACTATCAAACGGTACTTATAATATAACCATAACGGGTATATCAGGTTCTATTACATTAACAAGGATCATTACTTTTATTATCCTATCAGGAACAGGACCATCCATAAGTACACAACCCTCTAACCAAACAGTCTGTGCCGGGGCAAATGCAACATTTGCAGTTATAACTTCGGGTACAGTAACCAGTCATCAATGGCTGTTGAGTACAGATGGTGGAACAATTTATAATAATATCATCGGCGCAAACAGTGCTTCCTATATAGTAAGCGGAACAACGGTATCTCAAAATAATTACCGGTACAGGGTTATTGTTTCCGGACAATGCAACTCGGTAACTTCTAACCAGGTTGTACTTACTGTAAATCCATCCCCTTCCGCTGTGGTTATTACTCCTGCAACATCAACCATTTGTTCAGGTAACAGTCAGGCACTTACCGCCAGTGGCGGAACATCGGGCGGAACTGCCAACGCAACGCTTGGTACGGGCACAACACTTACCGGGCAAACAACCCAACCTACTGCATTTTGTAACAGGTGGTCACAATACTGGAACCAGACGGTTTATACCGTTGGAGAATTGCAGGCTGCCGGCCTAATTGCAGGAAGTAATATTTCTTCGATCACTTACAATACGACATCTCAGGGTGATGCAAATAACAATACAAATTTCTCCATCAGGATCGGTACGACAGCCAATTCTGTTTTGACTGCATTTACAACTACAGGTTTGAATATTGTATATGGCCCTTCTTCTTATACACATGTGATAGGATTAAACACAATAACATTTGCTTCTCCATATACTTGGGACGGCGTTTCTAATATCATTATAGATGTAAGACAGGATGGGGTAGATGCACTTAACAATGCGATCACTTATTATACTGCTGCAGCAACCAATATGAATATTTCGGCTGTTACGAGTACACTTTCATCAACAACTCCGATTCAGACATTAGTTGCCAATGCAACGGTAACGCCATCAGCATCAGTAAGACGCCTGAATATAATTTTAGGTTACTCAACACTACAAACACCCTCTTGGTCTTGGGCTCCTCCTACGGGATTAAATACAACAAGCGGTGCAACAGTAAGTGCAACGCCGGTAATTACTACTACTTATACAGCAACAGCAACGAACAGTTTTGGTTGTACTGCTAATAATACGGCTTTGGTGAATGTTTGTTCTACAGGCATCACTGTAAACCTGAAGTTATTGCTTCAAGGGTATTATGATGCGGGAAGTAATTTAATGCAACCGGTTTTAAATAACCAGGCAGTACTTTCTTCATTATCAACCGAAGTTGATACGATCACAGTTGAATTGCACGATCCTTCTACTTTTGCATTGATCGATTCTAAGAAAGCTGTATTACTGACTGACGGTACAGTTTCTGCAAACTTTACACAACCGGCCGGATCTTATTATGTAGCTATCAAACACAGAAATACTTTACAAACATGGACTACGGCTGCTATTGCCTGTACCTCATCAACTCCTTTGTATGATTTTTCAACAGCTGCCAGCAAAGCCATGGGAGATAACCAGGTGCAGGTTGAACCGGTCGTGTGGGCTTTCTTCACCGGCGATCTCAACCAGGATGATTTCATTGACGGCAATGATTTCCCGGCCTATGATTCAGATAGTTTTAACGGTGTGGCACAGGTGTATGTAGCAACAGACATGAACGGTGATGGATTCGTAGATGGAAATGATTTCCCTGTTTTTGATAGCAATAGTTTTAATGGGGTTTCTTCGGTACATCCTTAAAAGAGTTTGAGGTTTGAAGTTCGACGTTTGAACTTCAAACCTCAAATAATTAATGAGCTGTATCTGATTCACTGACAGTTTCTTCTTCCAACACCGGTTCATTCAGTTCAACCACCCTGTTCTTAACCATTCGTTTGCGCATTACCATATTCAGCATTTCAACCATGAAGGAGAAAGCCATGCCGAAATATATATAATTCTTCAGGTGAAGTTTTTCTGCGGTTTCATGATCCCAGCCTTCCATGATAAGGCTTAAGCCGATCATTACTAAAAAAGAAAGCGCCAGCATCTTTAATGTAGGATGCTTGTGAATGAATGAGGATATCTTTGGACTGAATAAAAACATGACGATCATGGCAATCACTACAGCAGCGATCATGATCTCCACATATTTTGCAGTGCCACCTGCGGTGATGATGCTGTCGAAAGAAAAAACAGCATCAATCAATATGATCTGCCCGATAGCCTGGCCCAAAGAAAGTTTTTTTGTTTTTTGTGACGAAGCATTTGGGTCTTCCCCTTCAAGTTTGTGGTGAATTTCCATTACCGATTTGTAAATGAGAAATATCCCTCCTGCCAGCATTACAATACTGGCAAGATCAAATCCTTTTCCCCAAACAGTAAAAATTGATTTTCCTTTTTGAGTGAGTAACCAACCCAGCCCCATCAACAACAAACTACGGGAGATGATCCCTGTTGCCATCCAGGTATAACGGGCTTTGGTTTGATCTTTTGCATCTTTAAGCCGGTTCATGATGATACTGACGAAGATCACGTTATCAATTCCCAATACTATTTCAAGTATTACCAATACAAGAAAACTGATGATACTTTCGGAGGTGAATAAATGTTCCATGTGCTGTTAGCCATTAGCTGTTAGCCGTTAGCATGTCTTTAGTGTTGAGTTAATTATTTTTATTTGTTACTTATTGTTTGCAAGATAGGTTGAAATATTTTTTACTATGGCCGGGCCCTCATAAATAAAACCTGTCCATACCTGCATAAGAGAAGCGCCTGCGTCAATCTTTTCTTTTGCATCAGCACCGGTAAAGATACCACCACTTGCAATAATGGGTATCTGTCCGTTTGTTTTTTTATGAATATAATTTACCAGTTCTGTAGAACGTTTCTTAACAGGCAGACCGCTTAATCCACCGGCACCGATCGTTTGAAGCCTGCCTACCGGACAGGCAGGCTTGAGGTTTGAGGTTTGAAGTTTGTCTCTGCTAATTGTCGTGTTTGAAGCAACCAAACCATCTAATTTTATTTCCAATGAAAGATCTATTACATCATTAATTTGTTCTGTTGTCAGGTCTGGCGCAATTTTTAATAAAATAGGTTTAGGGTTTTTGAATTCAGTATTTAGGTTTTGCAGATTGGTTAATATTTTTCTCAATGAATCTTTTTCCTGCAGTTCTCTTAACCCGGGCGTATTCGGGCTACTAACATTAACAACAAAATAATCTACCTGATCGTGCAAAGCGAGAAAGCAGGTTTCATAATCTTTCCAGGCATCTTCGTTTGGAGTGAGTTTGTTTTTGCCAATGTTGCCACCGATAATTAATGTATGATGTATGATGTGTGATGTATGATGTTCTTTAGCCTCGAACTTCGAGCCTCGAACCTCAAACTTCTTTCTCCATTCTTTTAATCTTTCTGCAACGACGATTACTCCATCGTTATTAAATCCCATCCTGTTGATGAGCGCTTTATCTTTTGGTAACCTGAATAATCTTGGTTTATCGTTACCGGCCTGGGGAAGGGGAGTTACTGTTCCAATTTCAACAAACCCAAAGCCCAATGCTTCCAGTTCATTTAAATATTTTGCATTTTTATCGAAACCGGCTCCAAGCCCGATCCTGTTAGCAAATTGAATATTGAATATTGAATATTGAATATTTTCCGCAGGACTAAAAGCCCGGCTGAGTATACTTTTGATAAACCCAATACGGCACAATAGTTTCAGGCAGTTCATCGAAAAATAATGCACCCATTCCGGGTCAAATAAAAATAAAATGCTGCGAATGATCTTGTACATATCGCTGCGAAATTAAGCCAGTCAATTCAGTTTTTTCTTTTGGAGCATAAATTATAACTTTGTTAAGAAAGTTGCATAAACAACTAATGGCTAAATTTCTTAAATTTGTACATATAAATTAAAAGCATGCAGGAAGCATATATAGTAGCCGGTTACCGCACCGCAATTGCAAAAAGTAAAAAAGGAGGGTTTAGGTTTACCAGGCCCGATGACCTGGCTGTAAATGTTATAAAAGGATTATTGGCAAGTGTGCCACAATTAGATCCATTGCGGGTGGATGATGTGATCGTTGGCAATGCCGTACCTGAAGCTGAGCAAGGGTTACAGGTAGCAAGGATCATATCGGCAAGGGCGGTTGGTTTTCACGCTGCAGGCATTACCATTAACCGTTATTGTGCCAGCGGTTTGGAAAGTATTGCCATGGCAACTGCCAAAATTAGAACGGGAATGGCAGAATGCATCATAGCAGGTGGAACTGAAAGCATGAGTATGGTTCCTACGGCAGGATGGAAAACAGTACCTGCTTATTCAATTGCAAAAGATGAACCCGATTATTATTTAAGTATGGGTTTAACAGCAGAAGCTGTTGCCAAAGAATACAATGTAAGCCGGGAAGACCAGGATGAGTTTAGTTACAACAGTCATGTGAAAGCTGGTCATGCTATTAAAGAGGGATATTTTAAATCAGGCATTTTGCCAATAACTGTTGAGCAGGTTTATTTGGATGCAAAAGGAAAAAAACAAACGAAATCTTATGTAGTTGATACAGATGAAGGAGTAAGAGCTGACACTTCAATTGAAGGCCTGGCAAAATTAAAACCGGCATTTGCTGCAGGTGGTTGTGTTACTGCCGGTAATTCTTCACAAACAAGTGACGGAGCGGCATTTGTAATTGTGATGAGTGAAAGGATGATCAATGAACTTGGATTGAAACCAATTGCCCGGCTGGTGAATTGTGCCAGTGCAGGTGTGCATCCACGTATCATGGGTATTGGCCCGGTGGAAGCTGTACCTAAGGTTTTAAAACAGGCAGGGATGAATCTTTCTCAAATTGATCTGATAGAATTGAATGAAGCTTTTGCTTCGCAGGCATTGGCAGTGATCAGAAAATTAGAACTCAATCCTGCTATCGTAAATATTAATGGAGGCGCTATTGCATTGGGGCATCCGCTGGGATGTACGGGATGTAAACTCACCATTCAGATCACGAATGATATGAAAAGACTTAATAAAAAATACGGGATCGTAACTGCTTGTGTTGGTGGAGGGCAGGGCATTGCGGGGATTATTGAGCATATTAATTAAAAAAGCTGTTAGCCGTTAGCTTATGGCTATTAGCAAAACCCCGAGAGCGGTTTTAATGCAAATACATAGTTAAACCTTCATTGATCTTATTATTAATTACCATGTTTACGATTAAGGTTGTAATTTGCAACTACGTATCAAAAATCTGAGTCAACATATCATCTTTAAAAACATTATTGGCGTACTGCTTTTGTGTACGTTCCTGTTGAGTATTACCCCTAAACAGGCCTTACATAATATTTCAGCCGATCATAAGGATCAGCCTTCAAAAAAAAATAACGACAGGTTACAATACAACCAGGTTGGATTTAATTGCGATTGTAATAGCATTGTTGCAACTTCTCCTTTTACAGAAACTTCATCCGGATCTGAAATTCTAAATCTTATTCATTTTTCACTTTATACGGAAGGATCAACAGCCTCTTTTTCTTCTACCGATCATTTTTATTTTGACTTACGTGGCCCGCCGGCTTTTGTTTAAGTAGTTTACTTTTTTCTAAATCTTTTTATTAATTGACTGTGCAGTGTGCTGCTGATATCCTGTATATCTGTTGCCAATTTAATTCACAGGATCAATTCAAAAATTATTTTAAACAATAGTGCATGAAAAAAATTATCATTCTATTATATATTATTACAGCATCTTGTTTTTCTGCTATAACATTTGCTGCGACCCCAGCATTGAAAGGAAGTTTTAGCGGTGTTGTAAAAGATGCAAAAACAGGATTGCCTGTGCAGGGAGTTTCTATTTTTATTGCTGATATTAAAGCGGGCAGTAATACAAATTCAAAAGGCGAATTTAATATTGCAAATATCAGTGAAGGAACACATTTGATTGAAGTATCTCATATCGGGTATACAACCATTGCAGAATATATCCATATCAATGGCGAAACAAAAAAAGATTTTTTACTTTTCGAATCAATCATTGAAAACAATGCTGTGATCGTTACCGGTGTTACCAAAGCAACCCAATTAAAAAAAATCCCGTTCCAGGTTTCTGTATTAAGAAGGGAAGACCTGCAACAAAGTTCTTCAACAAATATTATTGATGCCATTACAAGGAAAGCAGGTGTGTCATCTCTTTCTACCGGGCCGGCTATTTCAAAACCATTGATCAGGGGATTGGGGTATAACCGTGTGCTTACCATCAATGATGGTGTACGCCAGGAAGGTCAGCAATGGGGCGATGAACATGGAATTGAAATTGATGAAGCCAGTGTAAATAAAGTTGAGATCCTGAAAGGGCCTGCATCACTGGTCTATGGAAGTGACGCCATGGCTGGTGTGATCAATATCATTACAAATGTACCTATTCAGACAAATACCATAAAAATAAATGCCGGTACAAATTTTCAAACCAATAACAGACTTAGAAGTTTGTATGGAAATATTGCAGGCAATACAAATGGTTTTAACTGGAATATTTATGGCACCGCAAAAGCTGCAGCCGATTATCAAAATAAATATGACGGTTATGTATTCAATTCAAAATTCAATGAACATAATTTTGGCGGATATGCAGGATATAATGGTGGTTGGGGATACAGTCATTTATTGCTGAGTAATTTTAATTTAAAAACCGGTTTGGTTGAAGGCGAAAGAGATGGAGATGGATATTTTGTAAAAACGATTGCAGGTGGTTCTGTAGTAAGAGCAACCGGAGATGATTTTAAAAGTACAATGCCTGAAATTCCTTACCAGCATATACGGCATTTTAAAATTGCTACAGATAACAATTTTAAATTAGGTGGAAGCCGGCTGGCTTTTAACGCAGGTTGGCAACACAATCAACGGGAAGAATTCGGAAACCCCGATGACCTCAATGAAAAGGCTTTATTCTTTGATCTGAAAACATTAACCTACACGGCACAGTTACACTTTAAAGAAACAAAAGGCTGGAAACCTTCGATCGGAATTAACGGAATGCAACAGGATAATACCAATAAAGGCATTGAACAATTGATCCCTGATTACAGTTTATCTGATATTGGCGGTTATGTTTTTTTACAAAAGTAATTCAAAAAAATCACTTTAAGTGGTGGCGCAAGATTTGATTCAAGGAATATTGACGTGAAAAATTTATTGGATGCTGGGGCTGTTAAAGGACTTGCATTTAAAAAAACTTTTTCAAACTTTTCGGGAAGCATTGGTGCTGCTTACCATGCAAGCAAAACGATCAATCTTAAGTTTAATGTAGCAAGGGCGTTCAGGGCACCGAGTATTCCGGAACTGGCTTCTAACGGCGCCCATGAAGGAACAACCCGGTATGAATATGGTGACAATAAATTGGAAAGTGAGATCAGTACACAGGTTGATGCTGCTATAGAATATAATAATGAGCACTTTTCCCTGAACCTGGCAGGCTATTATAATAATTTCAACAATTTTATTTTTTACCGCAAGCTGCAATCATTTGCCGGAGCGGATTCAACCATTGACGTGAATGGAGAAAATCTTACTGCATTTAAATTTGACCAACGTGCTGCACATCTTGCAGGAATAGAAGCTACACTTGATATTCATCCACATCCTTTGGACTGGCTGCATTTGCAAAATACTTTTTCATTGGTATCAGGTAAATTAAAGGAGCAGATCGAAGGAACGAATGATCTTCCCTTCATCCCGTCTCCAAAAATATTGACAGAACTTCGCGGCGATTTTAAAAATATGGGTACATCGTTTAAAAACTTTTATGTGAAGATCGAAGTTGAAAATACATTCAAACAATCTCATCCTTTTTCTGCATATAATACTGAAACAACCACAGCTGCTTATACTTTAGTGAATGCAGGAATTGGAACAGATATCGTTAATAAGAAAGGACAACAGGTATTGAATATCAATTTCAGTGCAATCAATATTGCAGATATTGCTTACCAGAATCATTTGAGCAGGTTAAAATATGCTTCAGAAAACCTGTCAACAGGCCGGACCGGCGTTTACAATATGGGACGTAATTTCAGTCTGAAACTGAATATTCCTTTGAGTATTGTGTTGAAAAAATAACAGAACCAGTTTTGTTCACTATTATATCGGTGTATGATACTGTAACGATCCAATTATTTTGGAACACAGCGACACAGAGGCACAGGGGCACGAGAGGAAAAAATAAATAAGTGATTCAATACTCCGTGCCCCTGTGTCTCTGTGTCGCCGTGTTCCAAAGCCCTTCTGATCATTGAGCTTGAAAAACCAGTATTGCAATTTTAGTAGCACAATGCGTTACTTTGTACCATGATAGAAATAAACATCAACACACCTGCATTGCTTTTCCCCGCGATCACTTTACTGATGCTTGCTTATACAAACAGGTTTTTATCATTGGCATCACTGGTAAGAAAACTGCATTCCGATTACCTGAAAGGGGAGAACAATAAAACACTCGTTTCGCAATTAAAAAACCTGCGGGCCAGGTTAAATTTGATCAGGTATATGCAGAGTTTAGGTGTACTGAGTTTCTTATGCTGTGTTCTTTGTATGTATTCCATTTTTAGAAACTGGATGTTAATGGCTCACTGGATATTTGCAGGAAGCCTGATATTTTTATTGGCTTCTATCATACTCTCACTTTTAGAGATACAGAAAAGCACCAAGGCAATAGAGATCATCCTGGAAGATATTGAAGAACTGAGTGAAGGGAATATTTTTACCGATATGTTTCCGCAGACCGAAAAATAATATCATTCAAATTCCTTTGGGTTGTGTTTCTTGTAATGTTCATCATAACGTACAAAAAACCTTATATATAAAACCCTGCTGAGGCGCATGAGCCAGGGTTGTAAAGCAACCAGTAATACTGC
>JANNBU010000043.1:0-14803 GCA_031385805.1 Ferruginibacter sp. | reverse complement strand
CCATCTTTTAGTTTGTGACCCACTGCCACACCGGTTACATTTTGCCTGTTTAACAAACTGTCTTCCGACTTTGTCTGTTCTTTTGAAACTTCCAGGTATTCTCCTTTTAAATCTGAAATGTTCATAAAATAAGTTTTTAATTTTTTTGCCTACTCTATACAGTTTTCGGCGATCCTGTTGCAGACTTAGTTATTTAATGTCGCTTTTCTGCTTATACGACTTTAGTGTTTCCCGGAATTACATAGTCGTGCACATTGATCCAGGACTATATTTTTCCGCCTTGTTACACTTTTAAAATCCTCTTCAATAAAAAATGATGCTGGATATGGCAATACAATTTTTAAACTGTTACAGCATATTGTTACTGTACAGCTATATAGATCCAGCATCATACCAGGCTCAACTATTTTTTACCGCTTGCGTCATTTTTACTGCTTACGCGTTCTGCTTCAAATCCTGTGGGTACACCGGATTGCAGCATATAGAAGCTGCCGTTTAACCCCGCGAAAGTTGTAGAAATACCGGTAATAGACTTACTTGCCCAGTTACCGCAGTAAGTAGTTTCTGAATTGTTAAAAGTGAACATGAACATGCCAGCAATCTGCACCCATGAACCTGAAGCTCCTTCTCCATTTGTCCAGGTGCCACCTGCATTAACTTTCATAGATGTCTTGCTGTAACTGCCATCTGAGTTCCAGTCATAAAATAGTGTCCAATTTCCTGTAATAGCCATAGTTGTAAAATTTGTTTGCCTACTCTTGATCGGATTTTCAGCATACTCCGTTTTCATTTAGGGTTTAATTGGTTAATGCAATTTTTTATTGACTGTCAATTTTTGCGAACCCTTTGATCAGAAGGGTAGCATTCATCCTGTCATTTTCTGGTACAAATATTTTAAATGTTCTAAAAGCGGGCAACCGTATATTGACCGAAAATATCAAGGTGAAAACAACTGAAGCCAGGCGTTAATAAATCATTTATTGTTAACACCAAGCTCTAATGAACATCAGGTTAATTGTCAGAAAATGCAGGCAGGGAAACACTTCAACTCTTTATTTATGTTCACGGGATTTAGAATAATATGAGGGTATAAGATTTTCCCCGGTGAATTGTTTAGTCTCCCGTTAGATTATTTTATTTACTCATGAAGGAATAAATACTTATTCCATAAAACTGCAGTTAATCTATTACGTTATATACAAAGATTATTCATCAGCAGGATAAATGCCTTCATAGCTGCCCTCCAGGAGACTGGGAATAATGGAAAATCGGCCATGGCTGTTAATATATGTTTGACTGGCCGGTAAATCACACAAATACATTGCAATACAGATGCAGGGTTAGCTGCTACAGCCGCCGGGGTAAAATGATATTTGCCGCCGGATTCAAAATCCTTTAGATTGATTTTCTTTATTTCGGCATCTGTCTGTTCAAATATTTCATCTTTGTCTGACATGGTTTTCTTTTTTTTAAAAATTAATAAGCCCGTCTGTTTTTTTCTGATGCTTGTTACATAACTTGTTTATTATACCATCATATAAGATGGGCAGGATATTATTTTGTATTCAAAATATTTTTTGCATTTATTGTATAATCACATTGCAAAAATTGGATTAATAATAAACCCGGCTTACCGTGAAATGACTTTAAAAAATTGGAGATAATACCAATTATGGACAGGGAATTATTTTAGAATAGGGGGTGTTTTAGCGGTAAGTCTTTATGCTTTTGCATTGCCTGATATAAAAATGTTTTTAGTATTTTTATAATGCTACCGGTAGTATTTATTACTCAAAGGATATATTTAATGTATGACATAAAAACTTTTTATTTTAACCTGCCAGATGCTGGTAATGGGAGAATTACAGGAAATAAGACTGGGATTATTGTTGATATTGCAGCAAAGGTGATTTATCAGTTGATAACAGGGTGAAAAAACTGTTGTACTTTAAGTTTATAGTCCTCATTTTTATTCCAGCAAAGTATTTAATAACCCTAAAACTTAAAAATCATGTTAGGACAACCAATTTCAAGAGAAGAAATTAATGCCGATGTTAAAAAGTATGTGGAACTTCAAAATGAAATCATCCCACTTTTGGACGGCACAATTTCCAATGAAGCAAAAACTTATTACGAAGCAAAGGAGATATCTTTCCTTTTTAGAAAAGCCGGATTAGATGAACTTTTTGAAGCAAATCCTTCGGCAGATGCATTACGGGTTTATTATGCCAGTCATGCTGATGGAACCCCTAGTGTAATTTTAGTAGCAGCAGAGTTGGTTGAATCACAAAATGAACCACCCGGTGTAATTAACAGGTTAGCTTCAAATATGAATGCGGGGCACCAATGGCCATCTCGTATGCCAATGCAATCTGCAGATGCAGAGAATTTTGATATTATATCAGACAATGGGTGATTTACTCAACACTTTATCTGTTTATACTGTACTTATACCATTGGTTACAGGGTTGGCTTTGTGGAAATTTCAGGAGGGAAATGCAAGGATTATGCTGGCATTGATTGCATTTGCTTCCTTTACTTCCATATACCCTGAATTTTATCCAATAAACAAGCCCCTCATTTATAACTTATACATTATAATGGATGTATTGTGCTGGTCATTGATGCTTTACAGGAGCAGCAGTATAAATTTGGTACGGTATATCATTCTATCTTTATTAATGTCTTTTATGGCATTTTATATCTGGTATGTATCGGGGCACGAGAATATTAATCATCGGTTTTATCACGATTTTGTATGTCTTGATAACGTGTTGCAGGTTATGTGTGTGTTATTGTTTTTTTACGAAAAATATGAATCTGAAAAAATATTAAATCTTGAAAAAGAACCTATGTTTTGGTTTTGCCTTGCCATACTATTATATGCTCCATGCACTTACCTGAGGTTTGCATTGTATAGCAGCAATACTTACCTAAACGCTTTTCACAGCATAATGAATGTACTTTTATATATGATGATAACAGTTGGCTTTACTGTTAAATTCAGTATCACTAAATCAATGAAGCAATGGATAAAGCCGTATTAATTGTGGGTGGGGTTATCATTTTCACCAGTATGGTAATTTTTATCATACTCTTTATTTTTCTTTACCAGAAAAGATATTATAAGCACCTGCACGAAAAACACACCCTACAGGTACAGTATCAGCAAACACTCTTACAGGCTCAGCTTGAAATACAGGAACAAACGCTTAAAAACCTTTCGTTGGAAATACACGACAATATTGGACAAATATTAAGCCTCGTTAAACTTAACCTGAATACATTCATAGATAAAGACACTAATGCAGATACATTAGCAAAAATTGAAGACACAAAGCTGTTGGTTGGCAAAGCGATCTCTGACTTACGTGACCTGAGCAGGAGCCTGCATGGCGACAAAATCATTGAATTAGGTTTACAGCAGTCCATTAACAATGAATTGAAAAGTTTACAAAATACAGGGCAATATATAACCTGGTTGAAAACTTCGGGGCAACCATACAGGCTGGAAAATCAAAAGGAAATTCTCCTTTTTCGCATAGTACAGGAATCACTTCATAATGCTGTGAAACATGCACGTGCAAAAACAATTACGGTGAGTTTGCATTACGGGGAAAAATCTTTTCAGCTCGTTATTGAAGATGATGGCATTGGTTTCGACAAACAGGCGCTGATACCTGTCAATACGGGAATAGGGTTTACTGGTATCCAGGAACGGGTAAAATTGATAGGTGGATTTTTTTCTTTACATTCAGCTAATAATAACGGAACAAAAATATCTATTGAAATACCAATTACAAAAACCTCCGGGAATGGGCAAGTGTAAAAAAATTAACCAACTATTTTATTATGGCAAACACAGTTCTTGTTGACGACCATGTTTTATTACGGAATGGCCTGGCTTCCCTTGTTCAAAGCCTGGGACACTGTGTATTGTTTGAGGCAGCTAATGGAAGGGAATTTACAGAAAAATTAAAACCAACGATGCTACCCGATATTGTTTTACTGGATATCAATATGCCTGAAATGGATGGCTTTGCAACATCACTATGGCTTAAAGTTAACTATCCTGATATTAAAGTACTTGCCCTGAGCATGTATGATAATGAAAACTCAATCATCCGAATGTTAAAAAACGGCGCCAAGGGTTATATTTTAAAAGACAGTGAACCAACAGAATTAAAAGATGCCATCGAGGCTTTGATGAAAAAAGGGTATTACTATTCCGACCTCGTGAGTGGAAAACTTATCCATGCTATCAATAAAATAGAAGATGAAGGCAACGATGTAAATACCATGAATAACCTCAGTGAAAGGGAAATTGATTTTCTAAAATACGCCTGTACCGAACTTACCTATAAAGAAATTGCCGATAAAATGTTTGTAAGCCCACGCACCATTGATGGCTACAGGGATGCATTGTTTGAAAAATTACATGTGAAAACGAGGGTGGGACTTGTTATGTATGCGATTAAGAATGAAGTGGTGCAGGTTTGAGGTTTGAGGTTTTTACTTAGACAGTTTGCATAGTTTAGGTATTTTAAAAAAGTTTAGATGGTTTAAAAAGGTTTAGATGGTTTAGATTATTACGACGCCTCAAACTTCAAACATTTTAATAATTATTCCGCCCCCGCACCACCTGCATTTTCTCCCCGCATCTTCCAGCTTGCACAACGGTTCTTCCATTCCGATTTGAATTTTTCTTTTTCTTCCGGCGTCATATTGGAAAATTTTTCTTTCATTTCCATCCACCGGCTGTTTCCATGCCTGCCCCGCCATCCTCCGTGAAAGCCACCGAATAATATTTTACTTAATAGCAGTATACCAAGTGCCTGCCATAGGCTGATCGCTTTTACCCCGATCACTGCGGGTAATATCGCATTCCACAATCCCATTACGATGGCGCCAAATAAAAAAACGGCGGCAATGAATATGGGTATGAATAACAACTTTCTTTTTTTGAATTTATCTCTCATGATCATTTTTTTAATAATTTAATAATTCATCTTTTAATACACGGAGCCTGTCTCTTAAATGTAAAACAGCATACCGCTTTCGGCTGATGAGTGTGGCCACACTGACACCTGTTTGCTGTTCAATATCTTTAAAAGGAATGCCTTCCATTTCATTTTGAATAAAAACTTCTCTTTGTTCAGCCGGTAATTCTTCCAGTGCCCGCTGCAGTGTTTCCCAGAATAAACTGCGCAGGTAGGCTGTTTCGGGATTACCATCGTCTGCCAGCAGGAATTCTTTCCACTCAAAAAGTTCGTCTTCGGTTTGCCAGCTGTTAAGCACATCATCTGCCAGCGGTAATTTGTGTTTGCGGTAGTTGTCGGTAATTTTATTTCTTGCTACCCTGTACAGCCAGCCGCTTACCTGTTCAATGGGTTCTGTGCTGCCGGCCAATTGATAAAAAACATCCTGCAGGATATCTTCTGCGTCTTCGGAATTGTTTACCCGTTGCTTTATGAAACCCAGCAATTGCTTGCGGATAGCCTTGATCGTGCGGGTAATGTTATTGTTCCGTTCTGCAGTCATTGATATTGTTATCATCTGAACATCTTCCATGTATATTATAGAAGACGAATGAGGAGGTAGCATGTTTTAATGATGTCCTTTTTTTTATAAAAGGTATCCCTTAAAACAGTTCATGTCCTGTAAAATAACGCTGATCAATATAAGGAGTACCCTATTTTTGGGTTTGGCACTAGAAAAAACTTACTACCTTTATATCGGTTTTTCATAGGATATTGGATTTTAAAACGGGGCTGGATTTTTATCCTGGCCCTTTTTTTATTCGTTTTATCCTGGCCTGCCCGGAATGGTTTCTATATTCGCCAGGTTGCCGATCTGAAAAATGGGAAAAGAAAACACTTTATTTTATCAAAATTAAGGCAAACCAATCAGCAGCAGTCACAGCCTGCATAAGTGACTGAAAATGAATACTACAATAGATCAACCATTTTCCAGCCTACCGATCCGGCTATAATTTTTTAGGGGGTTTCCTATACAGGATTAGTATAAACCCTAAAAAATAATAAAGATAATTGCGTATAATTACTTTAAATACCGTAATTTCCACATTCAGTTTATCGGTTCATTATCCATTAAAAAGATCTCCCCATTAGCATAGTACAGATTTAAAACCCTTAAACCGGGAATGCATGACTGTTGAAGCCGCCTTACAGGTAGAGTTTGGGAAGAACTCTTATAAATTAATGGTGAAGATGATAAGGATAGCGCCTTCTAATTATTTTTTTATCCGGGATATGGGAAATGAAAAAACCCTGCTTTCGGGTAAAACACTGGAGCTTACTTATACAGATTCATTTTCCCTTACCGAATTTGGGGGACTTATAAAATCGCCGGGTATTCCAAAGCGGGTTATAACGGCTGTTGAAAAGGCGATCTTGAAGAACAAACAGACCTGGCTACAGTAATTGAAATAAAGCATGCTGTACGAAAAGCGCAGAAATAATTCCCCCGCTGGCCGGGAAATAGAGAGGCCTTGCTAACGCTATACCGTAACAAATAATTTGACCGGTATAAAACACCCTTATCATGTTTGGCTGAAAAGTTGTGTCATTGTTAAGTATTTTGCTTAACAATGACACAACATGTGTAGATTGGAATGTGTCAACTGTTTTATTCGAAACCCTAAATAAAAAATTCATTTATCCCAAGGTTGGGTAATTCGTCCTCTTACAGTTGTATGATAAAGCTTGCCTCCCCAGTCTCCTGAGAACTGGATATCACAAAAAATTATTCTTCGTTTGCCGGCAACATCACTAATATAAACAGGTTTGTTGTACGCATACCCTTTCTACTTGGTCGTCTATAATGTGGGTCTGTGTCCCACCGAATGATGCTACCCGTGTGTAGGGTAAGGCAGGCTCTTTGGCAGGTTGGCTTTTGTGTTATAGATTTGTGTGCCTTCCAATGTGCCTGACTTGCAGCGTTGGCTTGTTAAGTTGGTCAAGCCGCAGGGTTTAAAGCCATTGCATTAAAATTTTATAGCAAGGCTTGTAGTAATTGAAGAATTCGTATTATTCGCATTGGCGGATGATGAAGTAAATATTTTGTCAGTTGCTTTATAATATTTTCCTTCTATACGCCAAAGTAATTTATTGTTTATTTTGTAATCCAAATTTAAAGAAGTGCCAAAAGTTTTAAAACCGTTTAACGTACTTGTCGCAATGATAATTTGCTTTTTATCATTGTAATATTCCACCCTTGCGGCTATTTTAAATTTGTTATTCAATTTAAAACGAGTAATAAATACAGAGGAATACCAAAAAATATAATCATTTACATTGTATTTGTCTGTACCAATATCAAAACCAACGGTGAAGCCGATTTTATCTGAGGGTTCAAAAATGGCATACAAATTATGAAACAATCGCAAGGCATTTAAGCTGTCTGGTTTATCAGTACCAATAAAATTGCTGTAGTTCAGTGTTATTTTTTTAGTGGGTTTGTAATTTAATTGTATGCCAAATGAAGGTTTATGAGTATAATCGGGCTTTTGAATTTTTTGCCAACCGTTTAATACTAAAAAGGAAACATTGAAATTTTCTTTTTTATTTGTATATGATACTTTTATACCTGTTTCATAGTACGGTGAATTTTCTGCAAGGATACTTCTTGTAAGATTCCAGCAGTCTGAACTTACTGCACTTTCAAAACCAATGTGAGAAGGCATTATGCCAACATCTAACCAAAAATTATGCTTTGTGGCTAATTTAAATCCAACATTTGCTTCGTAAATAAATTGGGCCCAAGCTGGCTCTGTACTTAAATTGTATTGAGCATAGTTACCAGCCATTAATGCCAAATTTGCTCTTACATTGTTTTTATTATAAGCAGCTTTTGCATAAGCCAGGTTCAAATTAAATTCATTATGTCTTTTGTGGCTATAGATAAAATTTGGTTTCAGATGATTTTGCGGATTTGAAAAATCATAGCTATAATAAAATTCACCATAACCACTGAAAGAAAACGGCTTTGTCGTGTCAGTCTGTGAAAACGAATAGGTACTTATAAATAAAAGCAAAACGGGTATAATTCTTTTCATTTTATTTCTCTTAGTAAATCTATATTATTTATGGGTTGATAAACCAATGGAACATTTTCAATTACTACATCGCTTTTGTCTAATCCAAATGCCTTTTCATCACTTAAACCTAAATCTTTTAAGATGAAATAATATTTCAACAATAAGCCCGATTTTAAAGCAAACTCATTTTCTACGGATAAGAATTTTTCTATAACTACAAATTTGAAATCTGGTTCAGCATTGTATTTAGTAGAGCCGTCTGACCGAATATGCAAATTAAGTTCTTTATTTAAAACAAGGCCCTGGACAATTTTTTTGAAATACAATTCAGTTTTTGGTTGCACCCTAAAACCTACATTGATATTTACTTTGATTACTTTGTCATCTATTAATTCAGATACATCATAAGTAAGTGTATATGGACTTTCTGTTCGGTTGATATGCAGGAACCAATATACATCTGCCCGTTTGGGCTGTTTTGCAAAAATGGATTTGATAATTTTTTCTTCGATATTATGGCGTTGATTCGCTTTTGTAAGATAAATCAGGTGTGTTGAAAATTTAGGAATGGCATCGTCTTCGCTAAGTTCTTTTATTTGATTTGCATATTTCCCTAAGTCTATAAACTTGGTAAATTTGTTGTTTATTTTACGGGCAAAGTACCATATATACATTATCATAAAAATAAATAACTCAAAAAATAAGAACATCCATCTTTCTTTAATTTTAGCAACATTGGCTATGAAGAAAGAACTTTCAATTAAAACAAAAACACCAAGAATAACAAATACACCAATTTTATTCCATCGTAATTTATATAGCAGAAAAAACCCTAAAAGATAAGTTGTCATCATCATTGCAACAGTAATAGAAAACCCATAAGCAGCTTCCATATGTTCTGACTTTTTAAAATAGATAACCATTAATACACAGCCAAACCACAATAATGTATTTATACTTGGAATGTATATTTGGCCCTTAAATTCGGTAGGTTGTCTTACAGTAACTCTTGGCCAAAAGTTAAGGTTAATGGCTTCACTTATTAAAGTAAATGAGCCGCTAATTAAAGCCTGAGATGCAATGATGGTAGCTGCAGTTGCAATGATAATGCTTGGTAATAAAAACCAATGTGGCATAATTTCAAAAAATGGATTTCTGCCAGCAAGTAAAGGTTGGCCTTGGTGCATTAACCAAGCTGCTTGTCCAAGATAAGCAGTTACTAAACTTATTTTTACAAAGCCCCATGTAATTCGTATGTTTTTAATTCCGCAATGCCCTAAATCTGAATATAAAGCCTCTGCTCCGGTTGTACAAAGGAATACTGCGCCTAAAAGCCAAAAGCCTTTGGGATAGTGTACCAATAAATCATATCCATAGTGTGGGCTTAATGCTTTAATAATGCTTGGAAAATGTGCAACTTGGGCAAGTCCGGTTATTAGCAGCATGGCAAACCAAATAGTCATTATGGGTCCAAATGATTTACCGATGGCTTGTGTGCCAAACCTTTGAAAGAAAAAAAGTGCTGAGATAATAGCAATTACTATTCCTATAGTTAAAATATTACCGGGGGCTATTAAATTTTCTAAACCGTGAACCATATTCAAACCTTCAATGGCCGATGAAACAGAAATAGGGGGGGTTATGATACCATCCGCTAATAAAGTGGTTGCACCTAAGATTGTCGGTATCACTAATTTTTTGCCATACCTGCGAACAAGTGCATATAAAGAAAAAATCCCACCTTCACCTTCGTTGTCTGCTTGTAATGTGAGCCAGATATATTTTACTGTTGTTTGAAAAACAAGTGTCCAAAAGATGCAGGAAACGCCACCAAAAACCAATGTTTCATCAATTTGTTTAGTTCCTACAATTGCTTTTAAAACATATAAAGGGCTTGTGCCGATATCGCCATAAATTATACCAAGTGCAACTAATAATGATGCTGCTGTAACTTTGCTTACTATTCCGCTTTTTGATTGGCTCATTGCTATTCCTTTGAAAAGCAAAATTGCCCTTTAGTATGTATATATATAATAAAGGTTGAAGGGATTGGTATAAAGATTTTATAAAGAAATATTATTTCATAAATCTGTACCCAACGCCACTTTCAGTAATTATGTGCGTTGGTTGATTAGGATTATCTTCAATTTTTTTACGCAATGTTCCAACAAAAACCCTCAAATATTGAGTGTCGTTTTGATTGCCAGCACCCCAAATTTCTTTTAAAATAAAGTGATGGGTTAATACACTGCCTTCATTTTTTATAAAGAGTGATAGTAAATTATATTCAGTAGCCGTCAATTTTAAAAATTCATTATTTTTTTTAACGGTTCTTGTTGCAAAGTCAATATAGAGGTTTTCACATTCAACAATAGTGTTGCTTTTTTCTGTGTGATTTCTGCGAACAGCTGAGCGGATTCGTGCCAATAATTCTGCTGTTCTGAAAGGTTTGGTTAAATAATCGGTAGCCCCATTGTCCAATGCATTTACAATATCTGTTTCATTGTTTTGTACAGATAAAATAATAATCGCCTTGTTATACCAAATCCGCAATTCTTTTAAAATTTCATGCCCGCTTTTATCAGGCAAACCAATATCTAATAAAATTAATTCTGGTGGATGATTGGCAGCCATTATAATACCCTCTTTCCCGGTTTCCGCTTGCCACACTTTATAGTCATTGCTTTCTAAAATTATTTCAAGCAACTTTCTAATTTGTGGTTCATCATCTATAATAAGTATTTCTGCCTTATTCATTTTTCAAGTTGTTTAGGTATGAAGATTGAGCAGGAATTTCAATTGTGAAATTTGCCCCGCCATCAGGATTGTTTGCTAACATTACTCTGCCGTTATGTGCTTCTACAAATCCTTTAACAATAGATAAACCTAATCCGCTTCCACCCGTTTTTGTATCGGGTAACCGATAAAACTTATTAAATACAAATTGTAATTTGTTTTCAGGAAATCCTTTGCCATTATCAAATACAGTAATTAAGCAATTATCAGAAATGTGAGTAACATTAATCTTTATGATTGTATTTTGCGGAGTGTATTGAATGGCATTGTAAATGAGATTATATAAGACTTGTTCTATTAAACCCCTGTCAATTTTAAATAATGGCAAATTGTCGTTAGGTTGAAAATCTATTGTATGATGTTTGGTAATATTAATTTTTTGAATGATTGAATTAATTAGTTCGTTTGTGTCGCACCAGTCTGAATTTAACTTTAACATGCCTGTTTCAAGGCGGCTCATATTCAATAGGTTTTCTACTTGCCTGTTAAGCCTCATACTGGCAATATCAATCTCATTTAATAAGTCGTTTTGATTATCGGCCGAAAGTTTGTCTTTATTTTCTTTTAAAGTGTCCACAGAACCAATAATAGTTGCTATGGGAGTTCGTAGCTCATGTGAAAGCGAATTAAGAAGTGTATTATAGAGTTTTATTGAATTTTCTTTTTCTTCCTTGTCCCTTGCACTGTTTTCTGCTTCACGAATTTTAAATGTAAGCACTGCATTTACCAGTGCAATAATGAAGTATAAAAAAAACATCAATACATCTTCTGCATCAGTAATGTGAAATGTAAAAACTGGTGGGATGAAAAAGAAGTTCCAAATAATAGCACTTAAAACGGCAGCAATTAGTACTGGTAGAATATCAAACAGCATTGCCAATACTGAAACTGTCATTAATAGAATAAGTGCAACAATTTTATAGCCAATAATATTTGTACTAAAATAACAAGCAGTTGCCACTAACAGCACCACTGCAATGCTTATGAAATGCTGGGTTTTCTTTTTATATTTTCTGGTATTAAATAAGTTCAAGTTTTTGAATTATTAAGTTTGTCAAATTTAATCTTTATGGTATAAAGAATATATAAAGTTGAAGTAAGCTATAGTTCTGTTGAAGTTTAGTTTCAAATGTTTAGAGATGATCTAATGCTGGGCTGTTATTCGTGAGGTGTGCGCTGATTATTCAAATTTAAGGCTGTTCACCGTGTGTTGGCAATTGCAGCTCTTTTGCAAGGTTGGCTTTGTGTCGAGGGTTTACGTGCCTTGCAAATGTGCTGCAATGTGCGGTCGCCCATGAGAGACTTTGCATTGAATGTCCTGTCGCTTGAAGATGAACGGAATTTCGTTTTAGGGTTGCGTACAAAAATTAAACTTACATGAAAATACCGATTAACACAACAGGATAAATGAAAATATATTTACCTTGCACTCAGTGGCCGGGTATATTTTGAAGCATGTCTTCGTCAATTAAACTGCCCCAAGCTTTCTTGCGAACAAAGGATTGTCGCTGTCTGCACTGTAGATATGCACGTATAGGAAATTGAAAACATTTGATAACCTTTAAATCAAGGCAACAGGAATTTATTATTTATTTACATAGGAAATATACGCAACTCCTTCCTAACAAAATTATCCTAAATCCATTGATATTCACTTACCTTAACTCAATTGCATTCCACAAAAAATAATGAATTCAAGTACTATTAAGTAATTTCCCTGTAGATACTTCGGTCTCCTCCTTTTTAATTAATTTTAGTATTCCGTAACCAACAACATTTATTATAAAACAATTACTCCAATGAACACAAATCTTTTTAAAAAAATTACCGTTATCATCTTTTTTTTCTACCTGCCTTTTCAAAGCATGGCATGGGGTGTACTTGGGCACAGGATCGTAGGAGAAATCGCAGACAGTTACCTTAGCAAAAAAGCAAAAAAGGAAGTGTATAATATTCTTGGAACGGAATCTATTGCCATGTCGGCCAACTGGGCAGATTTTATAAAATCAGACCCGGCTTATGGTTATCTGTACAACTGGCACTTTATTAATTTTAACAGCGGGCTTACACAGGAACAGTTTCAATCATATCTCGATAGCGATACAGCCACCGATGCCTATACAAAGATCAATTTTATGGTGGCCGAATTAAAAAACAAAACCCTTTCCCCGGAAAATAAATTGTTGTACCTGCGCATGCTCATACATATTGTAGGCGATATTCACCAACCGATGCATGTAGGGCGCCTGGAAGACCTGGGTGGTAATAAGGTAAAGATATTATGGTTCAATGATGCGGCCAACCTGCACCAGGTTTGGGATGATAAACTTATCAATTTTCAACAGCTTAGTTATACAGAATATGCTGCGGCCATTAACCATACAAGCAAAACACAAAGAAAAGAATGGCAATCTGAGTCCTTAGGTTCGTGGTTGTACCAATCTTACCAGTATGCAGAAAAAATTTACAGCGATATTAAACAACCCGATCAGAAATTAGATTATAAATACAACTTTAACTACATCGCCATTCTTAATCAGCAGTTGTTAAAAGGAGGCGTGCATCTGGCGGGGTTGTTGAATGAGATTTTTGGATGAGTAAAGTTTAGCCGTTAAGGCGTTAAGTCGGGAAATTTGTAAGCCTTTTTCTTAACGTCTTCCCGCCTTAACGGCTAAATAACCAGGCAATGCTTTTAAGACGGCCTCAATTTTAATTACTCCATTACTTCAAACAAAAGCAATTGTGTTTTTTCCAGCGGATTGAAATTATTATCTGAAACAAACAGCAATGTTTTATGGCCATTGGGTAATCCCGGTCCGAAAGTTACACCTTCTATATTGTCTGTGTAAATACCCAATTCATCCATATTCAGCAATAATTTTTTTGTTGCTGCAATGAAATTTTTGTTTTCCCTGAGCGATGAAATATTTTTTATATCGGTTGCCCGGCTTAGGTCTGCCATAAATATTTTTATATTGGATTCTTTATGTCCTGCAGAAAAAGAACGTTCAATTACCAATAAAGCATCATTCCCGATTGAAAGAATATCTGGTACACCGTTTATCTTAAAAGCTGTTGCAGGATCAGGCGGAAAGGCAACGGGAGCTAACTTATATGCATACTGGCTGATATTTCTTTTGCTGTCAACATCAAATTCTAAAATACGGATATAAGCATCATTTTCTGTTAAGTCTGCTCTCGGCCCGTCTTCATAAAGTGGTTCTTCCACACTAATAAATAGCGTTTTATAATTATCTGCAAAACTCATTCCTTCAAATACACTGTTTTGCCTGGGTCCTTTTTCCATTGCCTGCATGCGAAGGTTGGATGGTATTGAAAAACTGTCTGCAAATTTCCCGTTCATATCAGTTATCCTGATCGCCGGGTCTGACAATACCGTATCTTTTTCTTTGATGAACCTTTCGCCTTCACTATTCCATACAAGCTGGTTCCTTAAAGGATCATACCGCATGGCTTCGGGATCGGGCGTATTGTAAGGATCTTGTTTATTATTCGGATATACAGTACCGCCAGGTTGCAGCATATAATTTACAGATGTAAAACGTACACTGTCTATTCCTTTATCTGTTAAGAATATATTGGCTGTATAAAAGCGGGCAGGATCAATGGAACTTCTGTCATCGCAGATCAAATAATAGCAATGATGTTTTTCGTTATAGTCAATACCCGATAATCCGCCAACGGTTGTATTGTTGTATGTAAATGCAAAAGGGATATCGTATTCGCCGAGGAATTTAATAGCGGTTATGCCTGACCGGGGTTGTGTTACATTTATATTTTTTGTTGTGCAGCAGGAAGAAATGCTGCATATACAAATGCAAAATATTAACAGCCTGGAATTTTTTAATTGCATAACGATTGTTGAGTTGTAAAGTTAGTGAGATGCTTCGGTTAGCAATATAAGAAGGGAAAGAAAGGTATTTCAAT